>NZ_JBEOYE010000019.1:0-2390 GCF_040296945.1 Streptomyces sp. NPDC001941
TGGGTTTTTTTTTGTCTGGTGTCCCGCGGGGTTCGCCTCCCCCCCCGGCCGGGCGCCCCCGGGGGGGGGGGGGCGCCCCCCCCCCCCCCCGGGGCCGCCCCCGCCCCCGTCGCGTACCGACGGTCAGGCCGGGACCAGGCAGCGCGAGTCGCCCGGTTCGCGGCCGTCGCGCGCGCGGGCGAGCCGCGCCTCGATGGTGCGGCGGGCGGTCGGCCACTCCTCGTCGAGGATCGAGTAGAACGCCGTGCCGCGCACCAGGCCGTCGAGCCCGCGCGTGTGCACCCGCCGCACGCCCTCGCACACCGCCCCGAGCCGCTCGATCGCGGCCCGCGAGCGGGTGTTGCGCGCGTCGGCCCGCAGCGAGACCCGGCGCACGCCCCAGGTCTCGAAGGCGTGGGCGAGCATCAGGAGCTTGGCCTCGGCGTTGACGCCGGTGCCCTGGGCGGCGGCGGCCAGCCAGGTGCCGCCGATCTCGGCGGTGTCCGGGACCGCCTCGATGCCGCCGGTGAGCGGGCCGCGGGTGACCGGCGGCCAGACCACCGGGCCGTCCCAGTAGTCGAGTTCGCAGAACCGGGTCGAGCCGACCACGAGCCCGTCGTGGGCCCGCACGGTCGCGAACACCAGTGAACGCCCGGCCTCCTGGTCGGCCAGGGCACTGCGGACGTACGCCTCGGCCGAGTCGGGCCCGTGCGGCACGGGCGTGAAGGCGTACGACGTCCGGTCGGCCGCGCCTGCGGCGGCCAGCTGCGGTACGTGGGCGAGGCTCAGCGGCTCGAGCCGTACGGAACGGCCTGCGAGGGTGACGGGTACGGGCACGGGGCCTTCAGGTCCTTCTGGGCGCAGGTGAGGACTCCACGCCGGCGGCGCGGAGCACAGGGGGGAGCTGCGGACACCCATCAAGGTGCGTCCGTGAGATGGCCTGGGAAGGGTCGTGAGCGCGAAGAGGAACGAGCGGCCAGATGAAGGCGAGGAGTCACAGAGGGGCCGGTCGAAGACGATCGGCGAGAGGAACATACCCGGACGGCCGCTGGAACCCAATCCCCTGGCGGGGTCATACCCGTTCGGGCGTGTCGCCTTCCGCCGACGCGGGTGCCCGCACCGGTGACGTACCGGGACAACAGGTGAGACCTATAGGCTTCACGTGTGAAATCGGGAATACCAGGGTTTGCTGACACGAAACGCCGCCCGGGAGGAGCGTGCCGCACCGGACCGGCACTGCGGCGTTCCACCTGGTGGCGGCGGCTGTGGGGGGTGGGGGCCACTGGGATCGGCGTGTTCGTGCTGCTGATCGCCGCGACCGGGATCGGGGCGGCGCCCGACGAGGTCGAGGACCTCCGGTCCTACCGCTCGTCGCGGCCCTGCGCGCACCCCGCCGCCGACGCGTACGACGACTGCTTCCGCACCGAGCGCGCGACGGTCCTCGACACCCGGCGCACCGGGAAGAGCGCGGAGTACTGGGTGGAGCTCGACGGCTCCGCGGCCGTGCCCGGCGAGGTGGACCTGGGCGGCGACGAGCCGCTGTTCGAGACCCTGCGCCCGGGCGACGAGGTCACCGTCACCCTGTGGCGCGACCACGGCACCGCGCTGGAGCGCGGCGGCGTCACCCAGTACACCCGGGACAACCCCGAGGGCTCCCCGGAGTGGGCCGCGGGCATCGCGGCCGGTCTCCTCGCCGTCGGCGCCTACCTGGTCTACCTGGGCGTCGTCCTGCTCACCCGGGCCGGGACGCTGGCCGCGTACGGATCCCCGTACGGCTTCCGGTTCTTCGGCAAGTGCACCCTGTGGGCGGCCCTGGCCACGATCCCGGCGGGCATGGCGGGCGCCGCCGTCTCGGCGGCGCCGGGGCGCGAGGGGCACGGCTGGCCGGTGCTCCTCGCCGTCTGGGCGCTCCTGCTGCCCGCCGTGTACGCGGGCGTGCGGTGGCACGAGCGCCGCCGCCTTTCCAGGGCGGACGAGCATCCTCCGCTCGGGCTTGCGTAGGGTGCGGGCATGTCCGTGAACATTCACCTGTCGCTGCACATCGAGAAGCTCGCCTCGCCGGACGAGGCCGACCGCGTGGAGAGCGCCCTCCGGGAGGTCATCGAGGAGCACGGGATCGAGAGCTGGGTCGTCATCGGCGTCTTCCACACCGACCCGCCGTGGGTGAAGGTGAGCAGCGAGAACGGGGCCATCATCGTGAGCGGCTTCGCGCAGTGGAGCACCGCCTTCGAGCGCGACGTCGAGACGGCCGTGCGCGCGGTCGCGCCCGCGGCGCACATCGACCTGGAGTGGGACTACCCGGACGAGCGCCTGTAGGACGGCGAACGGGCCCCGGGGCCCCCCCGGGGGCCCGGGGCCCGAAACGGACACACCGGCCAGTGAGCGGGTGCCGGGGCCGTTCCGGAAAGACC
>NZ_JBEOYE010000019.1:2400-113893 GCF_040296945.1 Streptomyces sp. NPDC001941
CCCCGCGCCTAAAACCTCGTTGGCGTGCAACCCCCCGCCCGCGCGTTTGTCGCCGGCCCCGGGGCCCGCCCCCCCCCCGGGCCCCCCCGGGCCCGTATCCGTACGAACGGTCCTGTCCGCTGGTCCGGGGCCGTTCCCGTACGAACGCCCTGCCCGCTGGACGGGCGCCCGTTCTCGTACGAACGCCCTTGCCCGTCAGACCAGTTCGCCGTTGCGGGCCACGACCTGCCCGCCGTGGACGACCAGGTCGCGCTGCGGCATGTCGACCAGGACCTGGGGCACGTTCTCGCCGCGCACCAGGATGAAGTCGGCCGGGGAACCCGGCTCGAAGTCGGCGCGGGGCAGGCCCATCACGTCGGCGCCGCCGTGCGTGCCGACCGTGTAGCAGGCCGCCAGCTCCTCGTCGAGGCGCACGTCGGTGACCCAGCCCAGGATGTGCGCCCGGTGCAGCATGTCCGCGTTGCCGAACGGGCTCCAGGAGTCCCGCACCCCGTCCGAGCCCAGGCCCACCCGCACCCCGTGCTTCTTCAGCTCGGCGATCGGCAGCACCAGCGACTCGTTGGGGGCGACCGTGGTCAGCGCGATGTCCAGGTCCGCCAGGTCGGCCGCCGTGGCGGCCAGGTCCTTCGGGGACAGGAACGGCAGGCAGAAGACGTGACTGATCGTCACCTTGCCGCGCAGGGAAAGGGCCTTGGTGCGCTCGATGATGCCGCGCAGCACCCGGGTCCCCTTCTCGTCGCGGTCGTGCAGGTGGATGTCCACGCCCACGCCGTAGCGGTCCGCGAGCCGGAACACCAGGTCCAGCTGCTCGTCCAGCGCGTGGTCGAAGCTGATCGGGTCGATGCCGCCGACCATGTCGACCAGACCCGCGCGCGCCGCGTCCTCCAGGAGCTTGGCCGTGCCCGGCGTACGGATCACGCCGTGCTGCGGGAAGCCCACGATCTGCACGTCCAGCGCGTCCGCGAGCCGCTCGCGCGCCTCGGCGATGCCCTCGACACCGGCCAGGCCGTAGGCCGGGGCGACGTCGGCGTGGGCGCGCATCGCCCGGGTGCCGCGCGTCACCGCGTGCGCCATCAGTCCGTACGCGCGCTCGCCGACCGGGCGGCGCTGGGAGTGGAACAGCTCCACGTCCTGCGCGCAGTAGTCGGCGATGCCACTGGCCGGCTTGCGCGACACCCAGTCGCCGCCCCAACTGGTCTTGTCGGGGTGGATGTGCGCGTCCACCAGCGCGGGCAGCGCGACGCGCCCGCCGCCCTCCACGACCTTGGCGCCCTTGGGAGCGGGCCCGTCGTGGACCTTGCCGTCCACGACGACGAGGTCCACCGGCCGCTTGGCGCCCAGCGGGCGCACGTCGCGGAAGACCACGGCCTTCTTCGGGCGGTGGGCCGCGCCGGTCGCCCCGGCCTCGGCGGCCTCGGCGCTCTGGGCGGCGGTGGGGGCGAGGGCGGCCCCGCCGAGCGAGGCGGCACCGGCGAGGACGCCGCGGCGGGACAGGGGAGGGGGAGTCATGGCGGTTCTCCTGGGACGGGGAAGGGGGGTGGGGGGAGTGCGCGGCGTCAGAGCGCGATGCCCGAACGCACCACGCGGGAGGGGGACTTCAGTACGGAGACGTCGGCGAGCGGGTCCGAGGCGAGCAGCACCACGTCACCGGCGTGCCCGCGGGTGAGGCGGCCCGCCGTGCCGTCGAGGCCGAGCAGGCGCGCGGCGCCGGTGGTCGCGGTGCGGATCGCGTCCAGGGCGGAGAGGCCGGCGGCGCGCATCAGCTCCACCTCGCGCCCGATCGGCTTGACCGTGCCGCCGGAGGAGTCGGTGCCCGCGGCCAGCGGCACGCCCATGGAGTGGGCGGCCAGCACGGCGCGCTTGAGGACCGGGAGGTAGGCGCGCCCGCGCTCGGCGAGCACCGGGTCGGAGGACTCGGCGAGACCTGCGATGGCGGTGAGCGTGGGCGTGAAGTACGTACCCCTGCGGCGCATCTCGTGCAGGGTGCGCTCGGCGACGAACACCCCGTGCTCCAGGGAGCGGATGCCCGCGGTGACCGCGTCGTGGCAGCCGCGCTCGCTGTAGCTGTGGCAGAGCACGCCCTTGCCGCCGCGCCGGGCCGCGGCCACCACCTCGGAGAGCTGGTCGTACGAGTAGACCTGGGCGAGCGGGTCCTGCTCGGGCAGGCCCGCGCGCTCGTTGACCCGGGTCTTGACGACGTCGGCGCCGCGCGCCAGGTTCACCGCGACCGCGTGCCGCAGCGCCTGCGCCGAGCGCACGCCGTCCTTGAGCCGGGCGAGGGCGGTGAGGTCGGGGTCGGCCAGGACGGTGTCGCCGAGGTCGGGGGTGACGAAGATCCCGGCGGCCCGCAGGCGCGGGGCGAGTTCGGGGGCCTGGCGGGCCAACTCCCGTACCGCGATGTCCTGGTAGAAGTTCGTCGAGCCGCTGCGGGCGCTGGTGGCGCCCCGGCGCACCGCGTCGCGGGCCTCGGCGGCGGTGTTGAGGTGGATGTGCGCGTCGATCAGGCCGGGCAGCACCCACTGGCCGTGCGCGTCCAGGCGCGGCAGGTCCGCGGGGACCCGGACCCGTGGGCGGGGACCGGCGGCGGCGACCACCCCGTCCCGGATGACGACCACCGCGTCCTCGGTGACCTCGCCGGTCGCCGGGTCGAGCAGGGTGCCGCCCTCGACCACCAGGTCGCCGGTCCGGGCCGGACGGGGCCCGGACGCGGCGGCCGGTGCGGCGCCGGACGCGAGGACGATCGCGGTGCCGGCGAGTGCGGCGGAGGCGGCGAGCACACCGCGCCTGGTCAGCCGGGCGGACGGGGGCGGAGCGGGCTCGACGCACATGGAGACTCCTGGGGGAGGAGGGCCGGGTTCTCCATTTTGTATACCAAGCGCAAGTGCGAGGCAATGTTCCGCGAAGGAAGTGCCGAGAAGATTCTGCTATGTCAGGTATTCCGGCAGGATGCTCAGTCCGTGTTGGTATACAAACCCGAATCGCCGAACAGGGAGCGCAGCGCCACCGCCCGGCTGTCCCGCACGTGCAGCAGCGTGCAGGCCGCCGCGGCCTCCTCGTCGCCCGAGGCGATGTGCCGGTAGATGTCGGCGTGCTGCGCCCGCATGTGCTCCGGCTCCTCGCGCAGCCCGAACAGCAGCTGGAGCTGCCAGCTCAGCTGCTCCATCGTGCGCGCGAGCAGCGGGTTCCCGCCCAGCGCCACCACCTGCTCGTGGAAGGCGGTGTGCTCGGCCACCTCCCGCTCGCCCTCGTCCGCGGCGGCCGCCTGCTCGGCCCGCTCCAGCGAGGCGCGCAGCGCGGCGAGGCCCGGCGCGCTCGCCCCGCCGTCCGCCGCGACCGCGCGCGCCGCGAGCCGGGACGCCTGTACGGTCAGCGGCTCCCACACCTCGTACAAGTGGCGTACGTCGGCGCGCTCCAGGCTCCGTACGCGCACCCCGCTGTGCGGCAGCAGTTCGAGCAGGCCCTCGGCGACCAGTGAGCGCAGCGCCTCGCGCACCGGCACCCGCGACATCCGCAGTTCCTCGGCCACTTCGCGCTCGACCAGGCGCGAGCCCATCGGGTAGCGGCGGTCGACGATGCGCGTGCGCACCGCCTCGCGCGCCTGTGCGCTGAGCGAGGTGCGCGCGCCCCCCGGCCGTTCCGACGCCGCTCCGCCGCTGCCCGCCATCCGGTCCGCCCTTCGCTCGTGGTGCTCCGGGCGAGGATACGTGTGCGCGCGGTGAAGCCTCCGACGTGCGGGAGTACGCCTTTTCGTGGCCGGATCCCGTCATCCGCCGCTGCGCGGGCCCCGCCTTTTGTAACGTCGTAAGGTTAGGCTAACCTTCGCAACGTGCAGCCAGGAGAAGAGACCGGCGCGGCCACGCGTCCCCAGGGTCATGAACTGTCGGCCACGGACGTCACCGTGGCGTACGACGGCGTCGACGTCGTCCACGACGCCCGGATGACGCTGCGGCCCGGCGAGGTCACCGTCCTCGTCGGACCCAACGGCAGCGGCAAGTCCACGCTCCTGCGCACCCTCGCGCGCCTGCAGAAGCCCAGGACCGCCACCCTCCTCATCGGCGGCGACACCGACGGCCTGGCCCTGAGCCCGCGTCAGTTCTCCCGCCGGGTCGCCCTGCTGACCCAGGGCCGGCCCACCCCCAGCGGCCTGACCGTGCGCGACGTCGTCGAGTTCGGCCGCTACCCCTACCGGGGACGCTGGGGCAAGGCCGACCCCGAGGGCCCCGCCGCCGTCGACCGCGCCATGGCGATGACCGGGGTGTCCGACCTCGCCGACCGCGGCGCCGAGCACCTGTCCGGCGGCCAGCTCCAGCGCGTCTGGCTGGCCGGCTGCCTGGCCCAGGAGACCGGCGTGCTGCTCCTCGACGAGCCCACCAACCACCTGGACCTGCGCTACCAGGTCGAACTCCTCGACCTGGTGCGCGACCTGGCCGACGACCACGGCATCGCCGTGGGCGCCGTCCTGCACGACCTCGACCAGGCCGCCGCCGTCGCCGACCGCGTCGTCCTGCTGCACGAAGGACGCGTCGTCGCCGAGGGCACGCCCGAGGACGTCCTCACGTCCCGGCGGCTCACCGACGCCTACGGCATCCGCATCGAGGTCGACACCGACCCCCTCACCGGACGGCTGCGCACCCGCGCGATCGGCCGTCACCACTCGCGAAGCGAAAGGCTCAGTACTTCCCGATGAGACGCCTCGTCCTGACCGCGGCGGCCGCCACCGCCGCGGCGCTCGCCCTGTCCGCCTGCGGGACCACCGAGCCCGCCGCCGACGCCACCAAGAAGGCCGCCGAGCCGATCACCCTGACCGACGTCTCCGGCGCCAAGGTCACCCTCGACGGACCCGCGAAGAAGGTCGTCGCCACCGAGTGGAACGTCGTCGAGCACCTCGTCTCCCTCGGCGTCGAGCCGGCCGGCGTCGCCGACGTCAAGGGCTACACCGACTGGGACAAGGCCGCCCCGCTCACCAAGTCCCCCAAGGACATCGGCACCCGCGGCGAGCCCAGCATGGACACCGTCGCCGCCATCAAGCCCGACCTCGTCGTGGCCACCACCGACCTGCCCGCCGCCGCGATCGCGCAGCTGAAGAAGGTCGCCCCGGTCGTCACCCTGCGCGCCGCCGACGCCGCCGACCCGATCGGCCAGATGACCAAGGACCTCGACGTCCTCGCCAAGGCCACCGGCACCGAGAAGCGCGCCGACGAGCTCAAGAAGGGCTTCGAGGCGAAGCTCGCCGAGGGCAGGAAGGCCCTGGCCGACGCCGGTCACGCGGGCGCCCCGTACGCCTTCGCCGACGGCTACGTCGTCTCCAACCAGGTCTCCGTGCGCCCCTACACCAGCGGCTCCCTCATCGGCGCCGTCAGCGAGAAGCTCGGCCTGAAGAACGCCTGGACCGTCAAGGGCGACAAGGACTACGGCCTGGGCGCCACCGACGTCGAGGGCCTCACCAAGCTCCCCGCCGACACCCGGTTCGCGTACATCGCCAACGACCAGGACAAGGCCAGCTCCCCGTACAACACCGTCCTGACCAAGGACAAGGTGTGGACGAACCTGCCGTTCGTCAAGAAGGGCGCCGTGCACCGGCTGCCCGACGGCATCTGGATGTTCGGCGGCACCGCCTCCATGAACCAGTACGTCGACTCCGTCGTCACCGCGCTGAAGAAGAAGTAGCCGATGGCCGTCACCGCGACCACCTCCGCGCCCCGTTCGGCGGCCACGTCCCGGACCGGCGCGGCCGCGGTGACGGCCGTCCTGGTGCTCCTGGTCGCCGGGCTCGCGCTCGTCGACCTCACCCAGGGCACCGCCGCCGTCGGCGCCGCCGAGGTCTGGAAGGCCCTCACCGGGCAGGCCGACCCCGGCGACGCCTCCGTCGTCATCGCCTCCCGGCTGCCCCGGATGTGCGCCGGACTCCTCATCGGCACCGCCCTCGGCATCGCCGGCTTCGCCCTGCAAGCCGTCAGCCGCAACGTCCTGGCCGCACCCGACACCCTCGCCGTCAACGCCGGTGCCTACCTGGCGCTCGGCACGGCGGCCGCCTTCGGGATCTCGCTGCCCTTCCTCGCCTCCTCCGGCATCGCCTTCCTCGGCGGACTCGCCGCGGCGGCCGTCGTCCTCGGCCTGTCCGGCATGGGCGCGGGCACCGTACGGCTCGTCCTCGCGGGCAGCGCCCTCATGCTCGGCCTCACCGCCGTCACCGAAGGGCTCCTGCTGCTCTTCCCGCACGAGACCGAGGGCCTCTACAAGTGGAACCAGGGCAGCATCGCCCAGAGCGGCTTCGACGGCGTCGTGCAGATGCTGCCGTTCGCCGTCGTCGCCGTCACCGGACTGCTGCTCCTCTCCCGCCGCGTGGACGCCCTCGCACTCGGTGACGACGCGGCCCGCGGCCTCGGCGTGCCCGTGCGCTCCACCCGGATCACCGCCGTCGTGCTGGCCGCCCTGCTCTCCACCGCGGCCGTCACCCTGTCCGGGCCGATCGGCTTCATCGGCCTGTGCGCCCCCGCCCTGGTGCGCCCGCTGGCCCGCCGCTTCCGCGGCTTCACCAAGTCCCGCACCAGCCTGCCCGCCGCCGGACTCGTCGGCTCCGCGCTCGTCCTCGGCTCCGACGTCCTGCTGCGCGCCGTCATCCCCGCCGACACCGCCGTCATGGTGCCCACCGGCGTGGTGACCAGCCTCGTCGGCGCGGTCTTCCTGGTCGTCCTGGCGACCCGGGTGCGCGACACGGCCGGAGCGGCCGCCAACGACCGGCTGCGCATCCGCAGCCGCGCGGTGTTCCTCACCACCACGGCCGTCCTCGTCGTCGCGCTGATCGGCGTGGTCGTCGCGGCCGTCCTCGTCGGCGACGCCAAGCTGCTCCTCGGCGACGTCGCCAACTGGGCCCAGGGCAACGCCGGACGGACCATCACCTTCGTCCTCGACACCCGCGTCCCCCGGGTCACCGCCGCGCTCCTCGCGGGCGGCGCGCTCGCCCTCGCGGGCACCGTCGTCCAGGCCGTCACCCGCAACCCGCTCGCCGAACCCGGCGTGCTCGGCGTGTCCGGCGGCGCCGCCCTCGGCGCGGTCGTCCTGGTCACCTCCGTGCCCACGATCGGCTCCTGGGGCATCGCGGGCGGCGCGTTCGCCGGCGCCGCGGTCAGCTCGCTGCTCGTCTTCGGCCTCGCCGCGCGCGGCGGCTTCCAGCAGAACCGGCTCGTCCTCGTCGGCTTCGGCGTCGCCACCGCGACCACCGCCCTGATCAGCCTGCTGATCGTGCTCACCGACCCGTTCAACGCCGCCAAGGCCCTCACCTGGCTCTCCGGCTCCACCTACGGCCGCACCTTCGGCGACTCGCTGCCCCTGGCGATCGTGCTCGCCCTCGGCCTCGCGGTCGCCGTCGCCCGGCGCGCCGACCTGGACCTGGTCTCCCTCGACGAGGACACCCCGCGCCTGCTCGGCCTGGACCTCGGCCGGGGCCGCCTGGCCTTCCTGGTCCTGGGCGTCCTGCTCAGCGCCACCGCCGTGGCCGCCGCGGGCACCATCGGCTTCGTCGGCCTGGTCGCCCCGCACGCCGCCCGCGCCCTGGTCGGCCGGCGCCACGTGCGCGTCGTGCCCGTCGCGGTGCTCCTCGGCGCGCTCCTGGTGTGCGCGGCCGACCTGGTGGGCCGCACCGTCATCGCCCCCGCCCAGCTGGGCGCTGGCCTGATGACCGCCGTCATCGGCACGCCGTACTTCCTCTACCTGCTGGTGCGCGCCCGCCGCTGAGGCACCCGCGACGAGGAGCGGACACGAGGAGGGGCGGGACCCGCGCAGGTCCCGCCCCTCCCGTTCCTCACCGCACGGTGTACGCGTACGGCACCTGGCCGAGCCGCATCGCGAACCCCGTGCGGGGGTTCCAGGTACCCAGCCCCACGTAACCGCTCACGCGGGAACCCGGACGGGCGCCCGGAGTCAGCGTCACCGTCACCGAAGCCGTCGCCCCCGGCGCGACGGTGACCGGGCGGAACGTGCTCCCGGTGCGCCACGGGTCCCCGGTGGAGGACGCGGCCGCCGGGTCGAACGCCCGGGTCAGCGCGCTCGCCGCGCACGCCACCGACGCCTCGGTGCCCGTCCCGTCGAACGGTCCCGCCAGGTTCGCGTCGCACACCCACGTCGTCGGCGCGAGCACCGGCGCCGCCACGACCGTGCGCGCGGTGGTGCCCACCGTCCCCGGCACGTCCGGGTCGCCCACGTAGAAGCCGTTGACGTACGGCTGCGTGTCGAGCACCAGCGGCTGCGACGAGGTCGCGGTGACCGCGAGGCGCGTGGAGTCGGCGGGCACCAGGAACTGCGGGTAGCGGTCCGGCGTCGTCCCGGGCAGCCGGTACTCCACCGGCACCGTGCTGCGCAGCGCCACCTCCTGGAGCCGGTCGAGCCGCGCGTCGGCGAACACCTCCAGCGGCACGGGACCGTTGTTGGTCACCGCCACGGTCGCGGTCACCGGACGCCCCGCGGGCAGCCGCGTCGCCGCGGACACCGGCAGCCCCTTGGCCCGTACCGGAACGGGCTCGAAGCCGATCGTCCCGGACAGCAGCGCCCGCGTCCGCCCCGACATGACCTTCCCGTTCACCACCACGAGGAGCGTCCAACGACCGCTCACCGGAGGCCCGTTGACGACCCGGACCGTACCGTCACCGCCCGGCGCGTCCTGGAGCGTGACCGGCATCCCGTCGGGGGAGACCAGGACCGCCCGCAGGTCGTAGCCGGGCGCGGAGGTGCGCAGCGTCGCGGTGAGCGCGGGCCTGCCGGGCGCCACGTCGAACTGGTAGGCCAGGGTCTGGCCGCCCAGCAGCGCGTTCACCAGCAGGCCGTTGCCGCCCGCGAGGACCCCGGTGAAGGAGCCGCCGCGCGGGGTCAGCGGGACGAGCGCGCGCAGTCCGACCGGCACGGCCGCGCGCACCGACCCGCCCGCCGACAGCAGCAGCGACGCGTCACCGTCTCCCGCGCGCTCCGGCAGCCGCAGCACCGCCCCGACGTCCGCCGACTGCCCGGGGCGCAGGGTCAGGGCCGGACCGGCGGAGTGGGTGACGGACGTCGAGGCCGAGACGGCGTAGCGCACCGGCTCCCGCGGCAGCGCGTCCTCGCGCGCCCACGCGTACGCCGTCCACGCCCCGGCGAGCGGGCGGCTGACGGTCGCCCGGCCGTAGCCGGAGGAGCCGAACGGCAGCGAGTAGGCGGCGAACCTCCCCCGGGGGTCGACCAGGGTGAGCGCCGTGACCGCGCCCGCACCGGGCCGCCAGGCCACGTCCGCCACCAGCCGGTCGGTGCCGGGCGCCACGGAGAACGGCACGGCGACCGCCCGGGCCGGGGAGCCGTCCGCGTCGGTGAACACCCGGCCCGCGGCCAGTGACGCCTCGCCGTCCGCCAGGGCGCGCGCCACGCCGGGCGTGCGGACGGCGGGGCTGACGGTGACCGGCGCGGCGCCGGTGTTGGTCACGCGCACGGAGGTGCGGCGCTGCTCGCCGGGACGGCCGGTCAGATCGAGGCCGTCGCTGTGCACGAGCAGCGAAGGGGCGCCCGCCTCCTTCGCGCCGCCGTACGCCCGCGCCAGCCGGACCGCCGCGTACGCGTCGAGCAGCCCGGCGCCCTGGTCGGCCGCCGGGGCGCCCAGGTCACGTGCCGTGCTCATCAGGATGTGCTTGACCGACTCCGGTGCGGGCGTGCGGCCCTGGTGGGTGTCGCGGTACGCCTGGATGACCAGCGCCGCCGCGCCCGAGACGAACGGCGCCGCCTCGCTGGTGCCGTTGAACAGCACGAACGGGCTGGGCTCGAAACCCCGGTAGGGCGTACGGCAGCTGAGGAAGCGCGTGACGTCCGGCGAGCACACGGTCCAGCCCGTGTCGCCCGGCGCCACCAGGTCCACCGTGCGAGGCCGCTCCTGCGCGGTGCCGCCCGAACTCAGCGCCGACACCTGGTCGTTGGCCCAGCCCCCGGCGGCCAGCGGATAGCCGCCCGCGCCCGTCTGGGCGTACGTACGGCCCTGGGTCGAGGCCCCGACGCCGATCACCTCGGGGTCGGTGGCGGGGGAGGAGAACGTGCCGTGCGGGCCCGCGTTCCCGGACGCCACCACGACCGTGACCCCGGCCCGTACCGCCGCCGCGTTGAACGTCCGGATCGCGTCGGCGGCCGTGTCGGGCAGCGTGTAGGCGGCCAGCGACTCGTTCAGCACGTCCACGCGGTCGTGGACCACGGACCAGTCGATGGCCGCCAGGATCGTGGAGACGGGCGCGGCCACGCTGCTGAACACCTTCTGCACGGCCAGGTCCGCGCCCGGCGCGACGCCCTCGATCCGCACGGTGCAGCCCGGCGGCAGCGGGCGGGACGGGCTGACGAAGCCGGACAGGTCGTGGGCGGTCGTGCCCTGCGCCGCGATGGTGCCCGCGTTGCCGAACGCCTCGATGATGAAGCCGGGCGCGTCGGTGCCCTCGCCCGTGAAGTCCTTGTAGCGGGTCACCACCGAGGCGCCCCCGCGCATCAGGTCGGGGGTGGTGCGGTCGATCGAGCCGCCGAGGACGCCGACGGTGACGCCGCGCCCGTCCGCCAGGTCGCGTGCGTCGGGGGCTCCGGTGGGCGAGAGCGTACGGGTCAGCTCCAGGCCCTCCGGCTCGACCAGCGGCCGCCGCGGATCGGCCGGGCACACCCGGGCGGGCGTGCGCGCGGCGGCGGGGCCGGGGCGCGGCCCGGAGGTCCGTGCGGGAGGCGCCAGCGACACCAGGGCGTCGGGCACCACGGCGGCCACGCGCGGGTCGGACCGCAGCCGGGACAGCTGCGCGGGCGTCACGGTGGTGGCCACCGCGTCGACCAGGCTCAGCGAGCGCGTGCCGGTGGCGTCACCGCTCCTGAGGTCGGCCAGGAGGGAGGCGTGCTCCGCCGACTGCCGCCGCGCGGGCGCCACTTCGGGCGCGGCGCGCAGGTCGGCCGAGGTGCGCCGGGCCGCCGACTGGTCGCGCAGCAGCAGGACGACCTTCTCGCTCGCGCCGCCGGGGTCCGGGGCGGCGGGCCGGGCGGGGGCCGCCGCCACGGTGAGGGCCAGGGTCAGCCCCACGGCGAGCGCGGCGCCCCCGGCGGCTCTGAGGCGTCCGGGCGGCACGTCACGCGGTAACGGTCCGGGCAAGGCGACCATCTCCTCTGTCTCGACGAGTCGTACGGGAGGCGGCATGCGGGCGGCGGAAGGCGGGAGGCGCGCAACGCAGCGTGTCAGTTCGGCGCGGCCGGGACCACCGGGGCACCGGCCGTCCCCGCGCGCCCGCCGCGCGCCCGGTCGCGCAGCACCACGTGCCCGAGCGCCCCGAACTGGAGCACCACCAGCACCAGGAAGCCCGCCCCGTCCCAGAACCCCGCCGCACCGGGCCCCGCCGACATCCCGTCGAGGGCGAGGCGCACCATGTCGACCACGGCCGGAACGCTCAGCAGCAGGAACCCGCCGAGCACCGTCGTGGAGCCCAGCAGGTAGTACACGCTGTACCAGCGCACCACCCGCAGCTCGCGCTCCGGCACCCCGGACAGGTCGTGCAGCGGCGCGCGGCGCACCGCGCGGCGCGCCAGGTCGGAGACGTACCGTTGGGTGTCGCCCATCAGGTTCCCCAGCCGCAGCCGGTTCACGATCACGTAGTAGACGTCGGTGCGCATGAACACCGAGAACTGGTAGACGAACGTCAGCGCGATCGTGTACGCGACGGTGCGCGGCAACTGGCCGCCCCACCCGGCCCGTTCGCATCCGAAGCAGACCAGCACCACCACCAGGTCCCAGGTCATCCCGGCCAGGTACGGCGCGTACCGCTCGCGGCGCGGCAGCGTCCGTACGTCACTGATGTCGGTCTGGCCCACCAGGAACACCAGCCGCCGCCCGACCGAGAAGCGGCCCGTGCAGCCGCGCGCCCGGGCCGCCAGCGCGTGCGCGAACTCGTGCAGCATCACCAGCGTGGACGCGATCACCGCCACGAGCAGGGCGTTGGGCAACACCCGGTGGTAGAGCAGCGCGTCCGAAGGGCGCGGCAGCAGCACCGGCCAGGCGACCAGGAGCGCGGGCACCGCCAGCCACACCGCCGCGTACACCACGGCCATCGGCCGCGACAGCAGCCAGCGCAGCCGCTCCGGGCGCAGCCCCGAAAGCAGCGGCACCCCGGGCGCCCCGGCCCCCGCCGCCGGCCCCGGCGCCGCCTCCGCGGGCGCCGCGCGCACGAAGCCGCACTCCTGGAGCGCCGCCAGGAAGTCCGCCACGTCCGGTGGCTCCCCGAAGCGCTCCGCGAACCTCCGGCGCACCTCCCCGACCGGCAGCCCCGCGCCGAGCAGCCGCACCAGCTCCACGCCCTCCGGCGGCAGGGCCACGAACACCCCCGTGTCCGTGCGCCCCACCTCCGCCGCGCCGTCCTCCACCGCCCCGATGTGCAGCGGGTGCAGCGCGACGACGCTGTCGTCGGTCAGCGGGCCGCTCATGCCGCCGCGCCGCCGCAGTCCGGGCAGTCGTCCAGCCGCTCGCACTCGGCGAACGCGGTGTCCAGGTGCAGCAGGTCGATCGCGAGCTTGCGGCCCCGGATCACCGGATCCGCCATGCCCGTGAGGAACTTGACCGCCTCCAGGCCCGCCAGGTTGCCGATCATCCCGGCCACCGGTGCGGTGCACGGGTTGATCGTGCGGTCCCCGATGACCTCCAGGACGTGCTGCTGCATCGGCCGGTACCAGGAGTGGGTGCGCTCGGCGTCCACCTCCACGCAGGTGAAGCAGGCCGTCTCGCGCGGCACGTGCAGGAACAGGTTCACCGTCAGGCCGTCGTTGGCGCCACGCATCCACGGCACCCCGGTCGCCAGGCCCGCCTTGTTCAGCCACTGGTAGAGCAGGATGCGCGGCCGGTCGGCGGCGCAGATGAGCAGCGACTGGCCCGTCATGAACCGGGCCGCGTCCTCGGGCCCGTCCACCCGGGTGCAGTGCTCCTCCACGGTGATGTGCGGGTTGATCGCCCGCACCCGCTCGGCGGCGGCCTCGCTCTTGGCCCGGCCGATGTCCGCGTCCCCGTACAGGAGCTGGCGGTTGAGGTTCATCAGCTCGACCTTGTCGTGGTCGACCAGCGTGAGGTGGCCGACGCCGATCGCGGCCAGGCTCATCGCCACGTTCGCGCCGAGCCCGCCGAGTCCCAGGACGGTCACCCGCGCCTGCTTGAGGCGGAGCTGGAGCTCGGCGCTGGTCAGCGGCGGGCGGTGGAAGTACTCGAAGAACTCCAGGTTGCGCCGGTAGCGCTCCAGCTCGGCGCTGCTGAAGCGGTCCACCGGCCCCCGCTCGGCCGCGTCCTCGACGAACCCGGACTCGACCAGCGCCCCGACGGCCGCCTCGACGTCCCCGGGTGCCACGGACGGGTCGAACTCCCGCATGGCGTCCGTCACTTCGGCCATGCCGCGGGTGCCGTCCAGCAGGTCGAGCAGGTACCAGGTGTGGCCCTGCTCGTCGTCCTGCAGCTCCGACGCGATGCCGAAGTCGCTGCCGATCCTGATCCTGCCCTCCCCGGCCGGGAGCGGCGGGAAGACGCTCTTGACGCGCGGTCGCTGCACGGTGGTGTCCCCGTTCGTCGGTGGTGATGGTGGTGACGGTGTTCTTCGGTGCTGATGGTGTTCTTCGGTGTGAGGGTGCTCTTCGGTGGCGACGGTGGTGGCACTGGTCGGTCGGGCGCCTCCGCTGCCGTGCCGCGCGCATTCGGGCGCGGGCCGCGTGGGCCGGGACCGGGGCGGGCTCTGACGGCGTCCGCCCCGGTCCCGTATGCGGGTGTCAGCAGTCGGAGCAGCTGCCACAGGCGCAGATCACGGTGGTCTCGATGCGCTCCAGCTTGCGGATCTGGATCTTCATGGGAAGCCCCTTCGACGTGTCGCGCACGGGAGTCCCGTACGCCGTTGAGTACGGCACTGCGTACGGCCGCTCCGGGTGGACCGGCCTGTGCCCAGTGAAGACGGGGCCGCGTGACCGCGGCGTTACCGGTGCGTCAGCGAGCGGCCGGGTTCGGGTCGCGCCCCCGAGCCCGACAGCACCGCGCGCCCGTCGAGCAGCTCGTCCATCAACCTGCTCGGATCGGCGCCGAGTTCGGTGTGCAGCAGCGCACGGAAGCTCTCGTACTGGCGCAGCGCCTCGGTCACGTTGCCCTCGGCGAGGTGGATGCGGATGACGGCCCGGTGCGCGCTCTCGCGCAGCGGCGAGACGCGGACGGCACCGTGCGCCGCGTACAGCGCCTCGCCGAACCGCCCGGACGCGGCGAGCCGGTCCGACCAGGCCTCCAGGGCGTGCATCCGCAGCTGGTGGAACTGCTCGCGCTCCAGCAGCACCCACTCGTCGTACCAGCCGGGCAGCAGCTCACCGCGGTAGAAGCCGTCCAGCACCCGGGCCGGCGGCTCGGTCGGTCCACGGCCGCCGGTGCCCGGGAGCACGGCCAGCGCCCATGAGGTGATCCGGTGGAAGTCGACCCGTACGGAAGGGTCGAGCGCCAGGGTGTCGCGGCAGACGCGCACGACGTCGGGGCAGGCGGACTGCAGACGGTGCAGCACCGTGCGCAGGCTGCCCAGCGCGTGCTTGTCACTGACCTCGGGCCACAGATGGCCGGCGACGCAGCCCCTGCTGGGGTTCCCGTTGAGCGCCAGGAACGCCAGTACCCGCCGTGCGTTCAGCGGGAGGTCGTAGGACTCGCCGTCTCCGTGCAGCCGGAAGCCGTCCACCAGGTCGAGGTGGAGAGGTGGTTCTCGGTCCATGGGTCGGAACGCCTCAGGGGCGCTTCCGGGGGACCGCGTCCACCGCCCGGAGGGGTGGAGAGGAGCGTAAGGACGGTCGGTCGGGTGCGGGGCGGGGACCGGAATCCGGTCCCGACGGACAGCACCAGCGGATGGTCGTGTTTCCAGTCATGGCATTCCCCCAAGCCATTCGGTCCCCCGACAGGGTCGGCGCGCTGTGCTTCGCGCGTCAACAACGAGCGGTGAAGCTACGCCATATGGGGTTGGCCGCCACTGCCCGGATCGCACCCGGCATCGGCTGACCGGCCGTGATCCACCGCCCGGGGACCGGTTCGCCCTGCGCCCGTTGACGCTGGTGGAGCGCCCCGGGACAACCCCTGGGGGTTACTCCGACGGCCGTAGTGCGCCGCACGCGGGGCCGGGGTCGTACGGCGCCGTGCGCGACCGGGGCGGGACCGTGCGCGGGGCGGTCACGGCGCGCGTGTAAGCGTTCCGCCGCCGCCCTTCCTCCCTGGAGCGGCCGGACGGTTCCGGCCGGTCGACGAAGGAGGACGAGCGCACCGTGCACACTGGGTTGATCTGGGTCACCGCGGCGGCGGCCGGCGCGGGCATGGGGTCGGTGGTGCGTGCGTACGCCTACCGGCTGCGCGAGCACGGCAGGCGGGAGACCATGACCGCGCTCGCCCGGCAGTTCGGCGCCGGGGGCGGATCGGCGCACTCCGTGGACGAGGACGGACAGGCGTGGACCGTTCGGGTCGCCCCCGCGCGAGCTGATGGTCCGTCACAGAGGGTGAGCGGCACGGGGAATGGCGAGTGATGAGGGCGAACCGCCCTTCGAGCGGCTGTACCGGGAGACGTGCCGGCGGATGCTCGCCAAGGGGATCGTCGTGTGCGGCGGGGACGTGGCCCTGGCCCAGGACGCGGTGCAGGAGGCGTACGTCATCTGCTGGCGGAGGATGAACAGCGGTCAGCGCGTGGAGAACTGGAAGGCCTGGCTGGCCGTCGTGGTCGTGCGCGAGTGCCTGCGGGCCCTGCGGGGCGCCCCCGGCACCTATCCGCTCGCCGATCTCGAAGTGGCCGCCAGGGAACCGGAGTTCGCCGAGCACCTCGATCTGAAGGACGCGTACCGTCGCGTGTGCGGGGCGATCGTGGAGCTCAGCGACCGGCAGCGGTCCGCGGTGGCCCTGTGCTGCCTGGCCGACCTCGGCGCCCGGGAGGCGGGCCGGATCATGGGCATCGAGGCGCCGACCGTACGGGTGCACCTGACCCGGGCGCGGCAGGCCCTGCGGCCCCTGTGGGAGGAACTGCGGGAGCTGGGCGTCCTGGAGGACCGGTGGGGAGGCGAGGCGTGATGAGCGAGAGCGATCTCCCGTGCGGCCCGGCCGCCGTCACGGCGGGTCCGGAGCGGGGCGCGGGGGAGGTGCTGCGCGCCACGGAGGAGGCCGTGTACCAGGCACTCGGTCCGGTCGTGGACGTCGAGCGGTCGCTCGCGGCCCTGCGCCGACGGCTGGCGGCGGAACCCGCCGCGCCCGCGCCGCCCGACCCTCCCGCGTCCTCCGACCCGGCCGTACGCTCCGACCCACCCGCGTCCTCCGACGCGCCCGTGCCTTCCGCCCCGCCCGTGCGCTCCGGCCTCCCCGTGCCCTCCGATCCGTACGGGCTCTCCGGCCTTCCCGTACCTTCCGACCTGCTGATGCCCTCCGGTCTCCCCGGCCTCCCTGGTCTCCTCGGGCTGCCGGCCCCGGCCCCCGCCCCGGCGCGGGACCGCGATCCGGTGGCGTCCGGCCTGGTCCGGGTCCTCGGCGGGATCCCGGCGCCGGTGGCCCTGGTGGCGGGAGCCGACCACCGGGTGCTCTACCTCAACCCCGCCTACCGCGCCGCGTTCGGCGACGCGGACCCCGTGGCACCGGCCGCCGCACCGCTGCCCGAACCCGTCCACGCGGGCGGGCCCCCCAGCCCCGGCGAGGCCCCGCGCGCTCCCCGGCGGCGCACGACCTTCCGGCGCGAGGCCGTCGACGGCCGGTCCTTCGACGTCAGCTGCGTGGGCGTGGCCGACGGCACCCTGCTGTTCTTCGCCACCGACGTCACCGGGGCCGCGCGGGCCCACGGCCGGGCGCGGGAGGACGCACTGTCCCTGCGGCGCGCGCTGCTGCCCCGGACGACCGTCCAGCCCGACGGGCTCCTGGTCGCGACCGCCGACCGCACCGGCGACCTGGCCCACGCCTCGCAGGGCGACTGGTACGCCGTGCTGCCGCAGGGCGCAGGCCGCGCGGCCCTCGTCATCGGCCACGCGGGCGGGCGGGGGCCGGGGCCGGTCGCCCGCATGGCCCGGCTGCGCACCGCCGTCCACGCGTACTCCCGGCTCGGACTCCCGCCCGACGACGTCCTGCGCCACCTGCACGCACTCGTCGAGGACGAACCGGACCGGTACGCCACCTGCGCGTACGTCGTGCACGACCCGGCGGCGGGCACCCTCACGTACTCCAGCGCGGGGCACCTGCCGCCGCTGCTGCGCACCCCCGACGGCGCCGTCCGGCGGCTCGACGACGCCCTCGGCCCGCCGCTCGGCGCCGCCCCCTGCGACCACGCCCCGGCGACGGCCCCGTTCCCGCCCGGCTCCACGCTCGTGCTGTGCACGCCGGGCGCGGTCAACGGATGGGCGCGGGACCCGTACGCGGGCGTCGACGCGCTGGGCGCGGCCCTGCGCGCGGCGGCCGGGTCCCCGCAGGAGACCGCCGAGGCCCTAGCGGACCGGGTGCGGGCGCCGGTGGACCCGGGGGCCGTGCTGGTGGCGCGGCGGACCGGGCGGGCACCGGCAGGAGGTGACGCTCCGTGAGCTGGCGGCCCGTCGCCGCGACGCACCGTCAGGAGCGGCTGCCGGTCTGGCCCGTACATGCCCAGTCGGGTGACGCGGACGCCCGCACCGTGATCGGCGCTGCTCCCCGAGGAAGCCTCGATGAGGGCCGAACGGGTCCCGGCGACGGAGGTGGACATGGACCGGTGGCGATGGACCAGCGCGGTCGCGCTGGCCGCGGGCGTGGTGGGCGTGATGATGGTCGGCGACAGCATGCACATGGCGGGCAGCGCGCCGGGCACCGACGACGAGCCCGCCCGCGCCGGATCGATCAGCGCGGTCACCCCGCCGCGCGCGGGAGAACCCGCCGCCGACGCGGGCGGGGGCGAAGACACCAAGTGGGTACGGGTGCGCCAGGCCCGGGTCGTCGCCGAGGGGCTCGCCCCCATCTGCGGCACCGCGACGGGCGGGACCGTCACCTTCCCGCTCTTCGACGACACCGTGGTGAAGGCCGTGGAGGAGAGCCGCTCCGAGGTGGACGGCCAGCTCGTGTGGAGCGGCAAGGTGCCGGGGACCGTCGACGAGGACGTGGTCGTCACCCTGCACGGCGGCTGCGACCGGCCGCGCGGCGACGAGGAGTTCAGCGCCCAGTTCACGCTCGGCGGTGACACCTACGCCATCGAGCCCGGTGAGCCGGGCGTCGTCACGATCGGCCAGCTCACGCCGTTCTCCGACGAGGACGGGACCGCGCCCGGAGAACCGGCCGCCGGGGCCTGACCCCCGGGGCCCGGGGGCTTCCCGGACCGGCCCGGGGGTCAGTCCAGCGGCACGAACGGCCGGTCGAGGTGCGCGGTCGCCAGGAGCGCGCCCCCGGCCCGCGCCTCGCGCAGCAGCCACGAACGGCTGCGGCGGGCGGCGGGCTTGTCGCCCTCGAAGACGTACGCCACCGAGGGGTCGGCCAGCTGCACCGCGTGCACCAGCGCGTCACCGGTCACCACGATCCGCCGGTCCCCGCCGTCCACCAGCACCGACTGGTGGCCCGGGGTGTGCCCGGGCGTGGGGACGACCGTGACCGCGCCGCCCCGCCCGCGCCCGCCGCCGAACAGCCGCACCCGGCCCGCGACCGGCTCCAGGAGCCCCGCCCGCCGCAGCGGCTCCACCACCCAGCCGACCGCGCCGTCCGCCGGGTCCAGGCCGTCCAGCTCCGCGCGCTGCACCAGGTGCCGCGCCCCGGGGAACAGCGGGGTGCCGTCCGGGCCCACCGCCCAGCCGTAGTGGTCCTCGTGCAGATGGGTCAGCACCACCACGTCCACGTCGGCCGGGGCGATCCCCGCGGCCCCCAGCACCTCGGGCAGGTGCCCCGGCACCGGCGCCCACGGAGTCGCCGGGCTGCCCACCGGCCCGATCCCGCTGTCGACCAGGGCCACCCGCCCGCCCGGCCGCCTGACCGCGTAGCAGCGGAAGTCCAGCGCCCAGCGGCCCGGCACCGCGAACGCCCCCGGGTCGATCTGCTCCGCCCGCCGCCACGCCCCCGGCGACGCGCCCTCGAAGTACGCGTCGCGCTCACCGGGCATCAGACCGTGCGCGTCGAGCAGGGCCAGTACCTCGAAGGGCCCCGCCCGACGCACGACCACGGCACGCGCGGGCCCTCCCGGCGCTCCGGCCGCGTCCCGGCCTCCGTCGCCCACCGCCCGTGCCGTCCCCCCGCTCGCAGCCCAGGCCGCCGCGGCCCCCTCTCCCGCACCGACCGCACCGCGCAGGACTCCCCGCCGGCCGGGCCCCTCCGTACGACGGCTCATGTGCCGCCTCCCCCCGGGCCCCGGGGGCGGACCCCACGCGCGTACGGGGCTGCCGGCGCCCCGACCCCCGTACGGAGCGCCGGTGTCCATGCTCGCGCCGGGTGGGACACGGGCTCTTGGAGTTTCTTGCGCGTTTCGCCGAGGGGCCCTCAACCCCTCTCCAGGGAAAACCTGTTCGTTCTACCCTGCCCCCATGGCGTTCGAGCGGCAGACCCACCTGAGCACGGACCACGTCCTGCTCGCCGACGTCCAGTGCGCGAGCCCGCCCCCGGGCTGGACCGATCTGCGGCCCGCCGGCGTCTTCGGCCTGGTGATGGTGCGGCGCGGACTGTTCCGGGGCCGGGTCGACGGGGTGGACCGGGTGGTGGACCCGGCCAGCGTGTACGTCGAACGCCCGGGGGCCGACCAGCAGTTCTCCCACCCCTGCGGCGGCGACGCCTACACCGAGATCGTCCTCTCCGAGCCCCAGGTCGCCGCGATGCTCGGCGGCGACCCGCGCGTCCCGGAGGGCCTGGCCTTCACCACCCCCGAACTCACCGTCCAGCACCGCCTGTTGCTCACCAGGGCGCGCGAGGACGCCGACGCGTTCGAGCTGGCCGAGCGTACGGTGATGCTGGCGGCCTGCGTCCTGGAGGGCCTGGCCCCCGCGCGCGCCGCCGGGGGACGCCCCTCCACCGCACACGCCCGGCGCCGCCTGGTCGACGACGCCCGCGCCGCCCTGGACGCCGACCTCCGCCTGGGCCTGGACGAGCTGGGCCGCGCGGTGGGCTGCTCCCCGCACCACCTGAGCCGCGTCTTCACGACCACCACCGGCACCACCCTCACCCGCTACCGCAACCGCCTCCGCCTGGCCCGCGCCCTGGAACGCCTGGGCGAGGGCGAACGGGACCTGGGCCGCCTGGCGGACGAACTGGGCTTCAGCGACCAGGCCCACATGACCCACGTGGTCCGCGAGACGACGGGCATGCCACCGGGGCGCTTGCGGAGCCTGCTCGCGCCCGCGCCCGCGCCCGCCGGGGCCCGCGGCGGGTCGGCCTGGCGGCCCCGCGCGACACCGCCCCCCACCTGACCCCCCGTCGGGCCCCGCACCCGTACGCCGTCCGTCGTCATTCCAAGGCGGTTCCGCTCCCGTTCACCATGGCTTTCCGGCCGGTTCGCGACCGGCTCGAAAGATGCGGGGCATGAAGACCCCGACACGTGTCACTTCCGTAGCCCTCGCCGCCGCCGTGCTGGCGGGGCTCGCCGCCCCCGCCGCCGTCGCCCACGGCGCGCACGGGCACCACGGCCGCCCGGCCGTCCCCTTCACCCAGGCGGTCGTCACCGCCGCCGACGACGGTTCGTACACCGTCTCCTGGGCCGCCCCGGGTGTCCGGAAAGTGACCGTGAAGGCCAACGGCCGCGTCGTCGCGCGCGGTGACGGCCACGCCAGTGTCACCGTGCGCGGGCTGCCCGCCGCCGACCGCCAGTGGTTCGACCTCGTCCCCGAGCGCGGCGAGGGGCTGCGCCTTGCCGACCGCCTCGTCAAGCTCCAGGGCACCACCAACTTCCGTGACGCGGGCGGCTACCGCACCGCCGACGGCCGCTGGGTCAAGATGGGCGAGGTCTACCGCTCGGACGCCCTGGACAAGCTCACCCCCGCCGACCTCGCCAAGCTGGAGCGCCTGCACATCCGCACGGTCTTCGACCTGCGCACCGCCTCCGAGCGCGGCCAGGCCCCCGACCGCGTCCCGGCCCGCGCCCGCTACGAGGTCGCCGACGTCCTCGCCGGCTCGCCCGCCTTCACGCAGCTGCCGCGCACCGAGGCGGAGGCCGTCGCCGCGATGGTCGAGGCCGAGAAGTTCATGGTGCGGGGCGACTCCGCCAAGGACGCCTACACCCGGGTGTTCGACGGCATCGCCCGCGCCGACGAGCACCACGCCGTGCTCTTCCACTGCACCGCGGGCAAGGACCGCACGGGCTGGGCCGGCGCCACCCTGCTGAACGCGCTCGGCGTCCCCTCCGACACCGTCCTCGACGACTACCTCGCCAGCAACACCTACCGCGCCGCCGCCAACAAGGCGGTCCTGGACCACCTGCCCGCCGAGCAGGCCAAGGTCTACAAGCCGATGCTGGACGTCCGCGAGGAGTACCTCAACGCCGGTTACGCGCAGCTGTCCTCTGACTTCGGCTCCTTCGGCGCCTACCTGCGCAAGGGCATCGCCGTCGACGCCCGCCAGCGCGCCGAGCTCCGCGAGGAACTGCTCACCCGCTGAGGCGCGGCGGGCACGGCGACGGGCCGGTACCGGGACGCCCCCGGTACCGGCCCGCCGCCGCCCTCTGCTCAGACTCCCCGCACTCACATGGCCCCGGCTCAGATGTCGAGGAACCGCACGTCCTTCGCGTTGCGCTGGATGAAGGAGCGCCGCGCCTCCACGTCCTCGCCCATCAGCACCGAGAACAGCTCGTCCGCCACGGCCGCGTCGGCCAGCGTCACCTGGCCCAGCACCCGGTGCTCCACGTCCATGGTGGTGACCCGCAGCTCCTCGGCGTTCATCTCGCCCAGGCCCTTGAAGCGCTGGATGGAGTCGTCCCGCAGTCGGCGGCCCTCGGCGCGGCCCCGCTCGACCAGCAGGTCGCGCTCGCGGTCGGAGTACGCGTACTCGACGTGCTCGCGGCTCCACTTGAGCTTGTAGAGCGGCGGGCGCGAGAGGTAGACGTGCCCGTGGTCGATCAGCGGCCGCATGAAGCGGAACAGGAAGGTCAGCAGCAGGGTGTTGATGTGCTGGCCGTCGACATCGGCGTCCGCCATCAGGATGATCTTGCGGTAGCGGAGCCTGCCCAGGTCGAAGTCCTCGTGCACACCGGTGCCGAAGGCGGAGATCAGCGCCTGGACCTCCTGGTTGTGCAGGATCTTGTCGATGCGGGCCTTCTCGACGTTCAGGATCTTGCCCCGGATCGGCAGGATCGCCTGGAAGCGAGGATCGCGCCCCGACTTGGCCGAGCCGCCGGCCGAGTCGCCCTCGACGATGAAGATCTCGCTGCGCTCGGGGTCCCTGGACTGGCAGTCGGCCAGCTTGCCCGGCAGCGCCGAGGTCTCCAGGAGGCCCTTCCTGCGGGTCAGGTCGCGGGCCTTGCGCGCGGCCACGCGCGCGGTGGCGGCCTGGATCGCCTTGCGCACGACCTCGGTCGCGTCCTGCGGGTTGCGGTCGAACCAGTCGCCGAGCTGTTCGTGCACCACCCGCTGCACGAACGCCTTCGCCTCGGTCGTGCCGAGCTTGGTCTTGGTCTGCCCCTCGAACTGCGGCTCGCCCAGCTTCACCGACACGATCGCGGTCAGGCCCTCGCGCACGTCCTCGCCGGACAGGTTCGCGTCCTTCTCGCGCAGCAGCCGCTTCTCGCGCGCGTACCGGTTGACTATCGAGGTGAGGGCGGTGCGGAAGCCCTCCTCATGGGTGCCGCCGTCGTGCGTGCGGATGCCGTTGGCGTACGAGTAGACGCGCTCGGCGAACTGCTCGTTCCACTGGAGCGCCACCTCCGCCGACAGCACCCGCTCCGGGTCCTCGGCGGTCAGGGACACGACCGCGACGTGGACCGGCTCGCCCTTGCGGGCATTCAGGTGGGCTACGAAGTCGGCGATGCCGCCGTCGTAGCGGTAGCTGACGGCCCGCGGCGCCGCGCCTTCCCCGGTCACGCCCTCCGCCTCCGTGCCCTCCGCCGTGCCCTCCGCCTCCGTGCGCTCGTCGGTGAGCGTGAGGGTGAGCCCCTTGTTGAGGAAGGCCATCTCCTGCAGGCGCCGGGAGAGCGTGTCGAAGGAGTACGCCGTCGTCTCGAAGATCTCCCCGTCGGCCCAGAAGGTGATCGACGTCCCGGTGGCGTCCGTGGCCTCGTGCCGGGCGAGCGGCGCGACCGGCGCACCGCGCCCGTACTCCTGGCTCCAGCGGTGGCCGTCCGTACGGATCTCCACCGCGAGCCGCGTGGACAGGGCGTTGACCACGGAGAGGCCGACGCCGTGCAGACCTCCGGAGACGGTGTAGCCGCCGCTGCCGAACTTGCCGCCCGCGTGCAGCGTCGTCAGGACCAGCTCGACGGCGGGCCTGCCCTTCACCGGGTGGATCCCGACGGGGATGCCGCGCCCGTTGTCGTCCACGCGGACGCCGCCGTCGCGCAGCAGGGTGACGTCGATCCGGTCGGCGACCCCGGCCAGCGCCTCGTCGACGGAGTTGTCGACGATCTCCTGCACCAGGTGGTGCAGGCCGTTCGCACCGGTCGACCCGATGTACATGCCCGGTCGTACGCGCACGGCGTCGAGGCCGTCCAGGACGGTGATCTCCCCGGCGCCGTACGAGGAGGAGGGGTGGGGCACGGTGGTGCGGGGTGCGGTGGTGTCGGGCGCGGCGGTGCGGGTGCCGCTGGTGCCGTCCAGGGTGGCGGAGATGCCGGAATCAGTCACAGATGCTCTCTTTTCGGGCATGGCGAGCCGCACTCACGCATGGCTGTGCGGGAGCGGTCAGGTCGGGTGGAGCCGGGGCGTCGGGTGGCCGGGGTGGTCGCGGTGTCGGGGCAGCACGAAGAAGACCCTTTGGGCCGCGTGTCCCGACGCCGACCAGGGGGTCGGGACGTGTTCCAGGATACCCAATGTGGGTGACCTGGTGATGCCTGGAAGGTGCCTGGATGCCCGCAGGAGGCCTGAACGGGGTTTGAGTCGATCCCCCCTGAGTGAGGATCGCGCTAGGCGCTCAGGAGGCCGTTCAGGGCCTTTCTCGCCCCATTGCCGCGCGGAGCTCTGGCAGGTTTCCGAAGAGCGTGCGAGAGCCCTCCGCGCGGGGCTCGTGCGCGGAGGGCTCTGTGGTCATTTGTGCAGGTCAGCGAAGATGGGGGCGCGGTACGCAGGTCCGCGGTCCGGATGTGTGCGGTGCGGTACGGGCAGGATCGCGCCGGGGCCGGGCCCCGCCCCCTGGGTTCAGGCGGCGGCCCGCGTCACCATCTCGCCGATCGCCGCCTCGACGGCCTCGGTCACCTCCGTCAGCGCGTACGAGACGGGCCACATGCTGTCGTCGTCGAGCGCGGCCCGGTCGTTGAAGCCGAACGTCGCGTACCGGGCGCCGAACTTCTGCGCGCTCTGGAAGAAGCAGAGCACCTTGCCGTCCAGGGCGTAGGCCGGCATCCCGTACCAGAGCCTGGGCGCCAGGTGCGGCGCGCTGGCGCGCACGACCGCGTGCACCCGCTCGGCCATGACCCGGTCCTCGTCCCGCATCTCCGCGATCTTGGCGAGCACGTCCGCCTCCTCCGCCGCGGCCTTCTCGGCGCGCGAGGTGCGGCGCGAGGAGGCCTTCAGCTCCCGGGCGCGCTGCTTCATCGCGTCGCGCTCCTCCTCGGTGAAACCTTCGTACGACGTGGTGGCGGAGGTGGTCCTGGTGGCCATCGGAGTGTTCCTCTCGGTCGGGGTGATCGGGCGTGCCGTGTCGTGCGGTGGTCGTCGCGGGCGGGTCCTCGCCGCCCCGGGCTCGGGTCCCGGGCAGCGCCGGGGGGCGGGCTCAGCCCCAGGCGCCCGCGATCTGCCGGGTCGTCGCGTTCAGCCGGTTGAAGAGGTTCGTGACGCCGATCATCAGGATCAGCGCGGCGAGCTGCTTCTCGTCGAAGTACGTCGCCGCCCGGTCCCACACCTCGTCACCCACCGCGTCGGGCCGGTCGGCCAGGCGCGTGGCGGCCTCGGCCAGTTCGAGCGCGGTGCGCTCCTCGTCGGTGAAGTACGGGGCCTCGCGCCAGGCGGCGACCGTGGCCAGCCGCTCGTCGCTCATCCCGGCCTTGCGGGCGGTCTTCGCCCCGCCGTCGACGCAGGCGCTGCACCCGTTGATCTGGCTGACCCGCAGGTGCACCAGCTCCAGGGTCTGCGCCTCGACGCCGGCCGACTGCGTGGCCTTGAGGAGTTCCTGGATCGGGCCCATGGCGGCGGGCAGGACGACGGCGGGGTTCTTCATGCGGGACTGCATCGGAATGTTCTCCTCGGGGTCTCTGTGTCTCGGTGTCTCGGGGTCATCCGGGTCGTGAGGTCCTCGTCGTGAGGTCCTCGACCTGGCCGCCCCTCGCGGTGTGACTCCATGACAGCCGGGACGCGCCGGGACGACGAGCGCGGTGGGACACCCTGGGACAGGGGCAACTGACTTGACCTGCGCAGACCTTGCGCCGAGTATTTCTGCGCGGGTGGGACGGCGAGACGGGGGAACGCATGGACGCGTACGAATCGACGGGCAAGGGTGAGCCCGCGGAGCAACTGGCCGCACGCCTCAGGCTCGTTCACGAGCTTTCCGGCCTCGGGGTGCGGGCACTGGCCCGCGAGGCCGACCTCAGCTCCTCCTCCCTGTCGCGCTACCTGAGCGGCCAGACCGTGCCGCCCTGGCCGGCCGTGGTCGCGCTGTGCCGCATCGTGAAGCGCGACCCGCGCCCGCTGCGCCCGCTGTGGGAGCGCACCTCCAACCCGCTGCCCGCGCCGCCGAAGAGCAGCCGCCAGCTCCAGCCCCGGCCGCGCAACGACCTGCCGCGCGACGTCGCGGACTTCACCGGCCGCGACGCCGAACTCGCTTCTGTGCTGCATGCCCTGACGACCCATCGGGTGGTCGCCCTGGACGGCATGGCGGGCGTCGGCAAGTCCACGCTGGCCGTCCACGCCGCGCACCGGATCACCGCCGACTACCCGGACGCGCAGCTCTACGTGGACCTGCACGGCTTCACCGAGGGCCGCGAACCGCTCGACGCCGACTCCGCCCTGCGCATGCTCCTCGGCGCGCTGGAGGTCCCCTCCGAGCGGGTGCCGTGCGAGGGCGGCGAGCCGCTGGCCGCCTGCTGGCGCTCCGAACTCGCCCGCCGCAAGGCCCTGGTGGTCATCGACAACGCCGTCGACGCCGACCAGGTGCGCCCGCTGCTGCCCGGCGCGGGGGAGTCCGTCGCCCTGGTCACCAGCCGCAACCGGCTCCTCGGCCTCGACGAGGTCCCCCCGGTGTCGCTGGACGTCCTCAGCCCCGCGGAGAGCGCCGCCCTCCTCGCGCGGGCCAGCGGCGACCCGTCCGGCCCCGAAGGCCGCTTCGCCCGTGAACCGGACTCCGTGGCCAAGGTGCTGGAGCTGTGCGGCCACCTGCCGCTCGCCCTGCGGCTCGCGGCGGCCCGGCTGAGACACCGGCCCGGCTGGACGATGGGCATCCTTGCGGAGCGGCTGTCCCAGGGCTCCAGCGAGTTCGACGCCGCGCTCGCCATGTCCGTACGGCAGTTGGCGCACGGCCACGCGCGCCTCTTCCGGCTGCTGGGCGCGCTGCCCGGCTCGACGTTCGACGAGTACGCCGCCGCCGCGCTCGCCGACGTGCCGCTGCACACCGCGCAGGACGTCCTGGAGGACCTGCTCGACGCCCACCTGGTGCAGCAGCCCACGCCGGGCCGCTACCGGCTGCACGACCTCGTGCACCAGCACGCCCGGCGCGCCGGCGAGGAGCAGGACGCCCCGGCCGACCGGCAGCGGGCCCTGGGGCGGATGCTCGACTACTACGTGCACGCGGTCGCCGCCGCCGACGCGGCCATGCCGCTCGTGCCGTCCCGGCCGCCCACGGCGGGGCGGGCCCCCGCGGCGCTGCCGCGCCACTCGGGCAAGGACGACGCGTTCCGCTGGATGACCGCGGAGTACGAGAACCTGATCGCCGTCTTCGAGATCGCGAGCGCTATCGGCGCCGACGCGCACGTGTGCGAACTCCCGCGCTTCATGCGGGCGTACTTCGCGCGCCGCTGCGGCACGACGCACCTCAACTTCCTCTTCGAGCGCTCCCTGGAGGCCGCGGGCCGCCTCGCGGACCCGCTCCTCCTCGCGCTGGTCCACAGTGACCTCGGCTTCGCCCGGTACAACGCGGGCCGTACGGAGGAGGCCCGCGCGGCGTACGAGGAGGCGGACCGCCTGCTCGCCGGCACGGGAGACCTCGCGGCGGAAGCCGAACTGGCGCTCCGCCGGGCCTACTTGAGCTGGGACCAGGGGCGCGTGGACGAGCCCCTGGACCTGTTCGGGGTGGCGCGCAAGCTGTACGAGGAGGCCGGCTCCGCCACCGGGGCGGCGCACGCGGTCGCCGCCGAGGCCTGGGCCCTGGTCCAGCTCGGCCGGCGCGAGGACGCAGCCCGGCTGGCCCGCGAGGTGCTGGCCCTCCCGCACCAGGAGGCGGCCTGGCCGCCCGCGCTGACGGCCCGCGTGGCGCTCGCGGTGGCGGTGGCGCGGGACGAGCCGGAGACGGCCGCCGGCCATCTGGACGACGCCCTCGCCCTGGCCCGCGCGGACGGGCACGTGCACAACGAGGCCTGGTTCCTCAACTGCCGGGGCGTCGCGCTGCGGCAGATGGGCCGCCATGAGGAGGCGCTGGCCAGCCACCGGGAGGCGTTCGCGCTCCTGGACGAGCTGTTCGAGGCCCACTGGAAGATCCACTACCTCAACGGCTACGCCGAGACCTGCCGCCTCGCGGGCCTGCCCGAGGAGGCGCTGCGCCTGCACCGCGAGGCCCTGGAGCTGGCTCCGGCGCTCGGCTACCGGCACGAGGAGGTCCTGGCCCACGAGGGCATCGCCGCGCTCCTCGACGCCACGGACCCCGACGGGGCCGCGCGGCACCGGGCGGCGGGCGAGGCCGTCCTGCGGGAACTGGAAGCCGCGTAGGCGGGCGCGTCGGCGCGGGCGGGGGCCTGGGAATGGTGGACTTCGTCGGCTCGGGCAGGGCGTGCCACACGGACGCCCTCCTGATGCTCCTGGGCGCACAGGCGCCGTCGGCCGGACTCGCCGAGACCCTCACCGGCTCGCCGTTCGGCGTCCATCTGCTCGGCGGCGCGCGGCCGTTCTTCGACCCGTACGGCTGGAGCCCGGAGCACGGGCTCGACGCCGCCGCGCGGCTGCTGGGCTGGCGGTGCGAGCGCGGCGGGGGCGGGCGGGAGAAGGAGGCGCTGGAGCGCCTGCGGGCGGTGTGCGCGCGGGGGCCGGTGCTCGTGGGGCCGGTGGACGCGGGCGGGCTGGAGTACCTGCCGCAGGGGCAGGGCCTGTACTGCGACCACTACGTGGTGGTCCTCGCGGTGGAGGGCGACCGCGTGCTGCTGCACGACCCGCACGGCCACCCGTACGCGACCGTGCCCGTCGGCCCGTTCATGGCGGCCTGGCGGGCCAGGGAAGCGGCCGTCTCCCCGGAGCCGTACGTACTGCGCTGGGGCTTCGTCCGGTACGGCGCGCCGGACCCGGCAGAGGCGGTGCGGACGGCGCTGCCCGAGTGGGTGAGCTGGCTGGGGGTGCGCGCGGACCTGCCGATGCCCGAGGGCACGCTGGCGAACCGGGCCGCCGTGGAGCGCCTCGCGGCGATGGCGGACGACGGGCTGACGCCGCTGCTGCGGAAGTCGCTGACGCACTACTGGATCGGGGTCGCGGCGCGGCGCCTCGCGGGCGCCGCCGGGTGCCTGCGCGCGGCGGGGCTGCGGGAGGCGGCGGCCGTCGCGGCGGGGCAGGCGTGGACGCTCGGCGCGCTGCAGCACCCGCTGGTGAGGGGTGACGACCGGACGGCCGCGGAACTGCTGCGCCGCCTGGCGCCGACGTACGAGCGCATGCACGAGGTGCTGTCGGCGGGCTGACCAGGCTCTGACGGCTGCCGGGGGGCTCCTGGAACCCCCTGGAGCGAAAGGGGAGTTGCGCAAACCCTCTTGCGAAAACTTCATTGCGCAATTTCCATTGCGAAAATGTTCTTTCCTATCTAAGGTCGAGGCATGTCAGACGACTCGACCGGCGAAGAGACCCGGCGCATCACGGACGTCAAGGCGCTCAAGGTCTTCACGCACCCCCTGCGCATCCGCCTCTACCGGGCCCTGTACGCCAGTCGCGCGGCGACCGCGTCCCAGCTCGCCGACCAGGTGGACGAGGTGGTCTCGCTGGTCAGCTACCACCTGCGGAAGCTGGCCGAGGGCGGCTTCATCGAGGACGCGCCCGGGCACAGCGGCGACGGGCGCGAGCGCTGGTGGCGGGTGAGCTCGGAGCAGGGGTTCTCGTACCGCACGTCCGACTTCACCGGTCCCGAGGGCGCGGCCGTCGCCGGATCGGTCACCCGGCAGTTGCTGCAGGCCCGTCAGGAGCGCTACTCCGCCTACCTGGACGAGCTGGCGGCCTGGCCGCGCGAGTGGACGGACGGGGCCTTCAGCTCCGAGTACCTGCCCCGGCTCACCGCCGCCGAGACCGCGGAAATGGGCCAGGAGCTGGGCGAGTTGATCCGCCGCTGGACCGAGCGGGGGCGCGCCGCCGAGGAGGCCGGTGAGACCGAGGGGCGCGAGCACGTCGCGGTGCACCTGTACGGCTTCCCGTCCCGGCCGTGACCCCCGGGCAGGTTCCGCCGCCCCGCACGCCCCGTCCGTGAGGAGCTCCCAGTGACCGTCATCGACAGTGCCGCCGCGCCCACGGCCGCCGCAACCGCCGCCGCGCCGCCCTCCCGCCCGGCCCACCGCGACGCCAACGTCCTGCGCTGGCTGGCCGCGTACGCCGCCTCCCTGGTCGGCGACTCGGTCTACTTCCTCGCCCTGGGCTGGGCGGCCGCCCAGACGGGGGACGCGGGGCAGGTCGGCCTGGTCCTGGCCGCCGGAGCCGTACCGCGCGCGATCCTGATGCTCGGCGGGGGAGTGGTCGCCGACCGGCTCGGGCCGCGCCGGATCGTCATCGCCTCGGACGCGGTGCGATGCGCGGTGGTCCTCGCCCTCGCGGCCGTCCTCGCGCTGGCGGCCCCGGGCCTCTGGCCGCTCGTGGCGGTGGCCCTGGTCTTCGGGGTGGTCGACGCGCTGTTCATGCCCGCCGTGGGGGCCCTGCCGCCGCGCATCACCGGCCCTGACCAGCTGGTCAGGGTGCAGGGCATGCGGATGCTCGCGGCGCGGGTGGGCACGGTCGGTGGCCCGCCGCTGGCCGGCTTCGCGATGGGCGCGGGCGGCACGGCGACGGCGTTCGGCCTCGCCGGGGGCCTCTTCGCGGTGTCGCTGGTGCTGCTGGTCGCGGTGCGCGTGGCACCGCTGCCGACCGACGGCGCCACCACCGGGAGCGGGCCCGCCGAGTCGCCGTGGGGCCAGCTCCGCGACGGCCTGCGGCACATCCGCAGGCACCCCCGCACCGGCCCGCTGGTCCTCTCGCTCGCCCTGACCGAACTGGGTGGCATCCCGCTCCTCAACGTCGGCCTGGTCCTGCTCGCCGCCGAACGCGGCTGGGGCCCCTCCGGCATCGGCTGGATCGTCAGCGCCTTCGGCGCGGGCGCGGCGGCGGGGGCCCTGCTGCTCACCCTGGTCCGCCACGTGCCCAGGGCCGGGGCGGTCCAGATCGCGGCGACGGCCGTGCAGGCGGCCGGACTCGGCGCCCTGGGCCTGGCCCCCGGCCTCGGCGCGGCGGTGGCGCTCGCGGGTGCGGTCGGGCTGGTCTGCGGGGTGTGCGGGGCGGTGGCGACGGGCCTGGTCCAGACGGCCACCGAGCCGGCCTACCTGGGCCGCGTCAGCTCGGTCCTGGCCCTCACCAGCGTGGGCCTGGCCCCGCTGGCGTACCCCCTGTTCGGCTACGCGATCCAGCTCTGGGGCGCGGCGCCGGTGTTCGTGGCGGGCGCGGCGGTCAGTGCGTGCGGCGCGGTCGTCGGCCTGCTGGCGCCGGGGGTGCGCCGGGCGGAACTGGTGCGCTGACGGCGCCCGTGGCCGCGCGTACCCTCACCGCCCCACGGGCACGTACCCCCGCTCCTCCACCACCGCGCGCAGCACCCGCGCGAACGCCCCCGCCGCCGCGCTGCGGTAGGCGTCCGCGCGGCTCAGCAGGGACACCGTGCGCGTCGGCAGCGGCGGCTCCAGGGGGACCGGGGTCAGGTGCGGGTGGTCGTGCGTGATGGCGTCGGGCAGCACCGTGGCGAGCGGGGTGCGGCGGACGATCTCGCTGAGGGCCTGGATCGAGTTGGCCTCCACGGTGATGCGCGGGCTGACGCGGTGCTCGGTGAAGTACGCGTCGATGTGGCCGCGCGTCGCGAAGTCCCCGCTCAGCAGGGCGAGCTGGCGCTCCGCCACCTCGGCGACCGACCAGGGGCGGGGAGCGGTCGCCCCGCCGCCCGTGACGAGGCTCAGGGTCTCGGTGAACAGGGGTTCCGCCTCGACCCCGGGCAGGTGCCCGTCGGCGAAGGCGATCCCCAGGTCCAGTTCGTCCGCGAGCAGGTCGGCCTCGATCCGGTCCTGCGCCGCCTCGCGGACGGTGAGCGTGAGCCCCGGGTGGCGTGCGTGCAGTGCCGCGACCAGCGGTCCGACCAGGTACGCGGTGAAGGTCGGGGTCACCGCGAGGCGCAGGTGCCCGCGCGAGAGGTCCCGGACGTCGTGCAGGGCCCGCTCGGCGGCCGACAGGTCGCGCAGGGCGCGCCGCGCGTGCAGGGCGTACGTCTCGCCCGCGTCGGTCAGCCGCACCGCCCGCCCCGTCCGGTCGAGCAGCTGCACCCCGAGCGTCCGCTCCAGCTGCTTGACCTGCTGGGACAGCGTCGGCTGCGAGATGTGCAGCTCCTCGGCGGCGCGGGTGAAGCTGCCGTGGTCGGCGACGGCGAGCAGATAGCGCAGGTGGCGCAGTTCCAGGGAGGCCATGGGAGGAAGTATAGATGAAGTCTATAGAAGCTATGGATAGTAGGTCTTGGACTCTATAGGTCCAGCTCGTGCATGGTGGATCCCGTCGCCCCCACCGGGTGGCAGCGATCGAAGGGAAGTGACCATGCGAGACCTCGCCGACGGCGTCACGCGGTTCCAGCGGGAGGTCTTCCCGGCCCGGGCGGATCTCTTCGCCCACCTGGCCGCGCACCACGCCCCCCACACGCTGTTCATCGGCTGCTCCGACGCCCGGGTCGTGCCCGAGCTGATCACCGGCAGCGAGCCGGGCGAGCTGTTCGTCGTCCGCACGGCCGGCAACCTCGTGCCCGCGTACACCCCCGGCGCCGACGGCGTCGCCGCGAGCATCGAGTACGCCGTCGCGGTCCTCGGCGTCCGCGAGATCGTCGTGTGCGGCCACTCCGCCTGCGGCGCCATGACGGCCCTCGCCGAGGGCCACGACCTCGGCACGGCCCCCGCCGTCGCGGGCTGGCTGCGGTACGCCGACGCCTCGCTGGCCCGGACCGCCCCCGGCACGGACGTGTCCGCGCTGGTCCGCGAGAACGTACGCGCCCAGCTCGCCAACCTGGCCACCCACCCCTCGGTCGCCCGCGCCCTCGCGGACGGCTCGGTGCGGCTGCACGGCTGGGTCTTCGACATCGCCACGGGGCGGGTCGAGGAGCTGGCGGCCACGGACCGCACCCCGTCCCACGCCTGAGGGCTGACCTCGGCACCCGTACGAAGACCCCGTACGAAACACCGCAGGGCGTACGAAGCACGGCACTGCGTCCACCCCCCCCGTACGACCCGTACGACCCGTTAACCCGTACGAAGAGAGAAGGAACCCCTCATGGTCCACGCACAGTTCGACCCCACCGCCCGCGAGCTGCTCGCAGCCCGTGCCGTCGAGGCGAAGATCCGCAAGGACCTCACCTGGGAGCGGATCGCGGAGGCCTCCGGCTTCTCGGTGGCCTTCACCACCGCGGCCGTCCTCGGCCAGCACGCCCTGCCGGAGCAGGCCGCCAAGGCGGTCGGCGCGCTCCTCGACCTGGACGAGGACGCGGTACTGCTGCTGCAGACCATCCCGACCCGCGGCTCGATCCCCGGCGCGGTCCCCACGGACCCGACGATCTACCGCTTCTACGAGATGCTCCAGGTCTACGGCACCACCCTCAAGGCGCTGGTCCACGAGCAGTTCGGCGACGGGATCATCTCCGCGATCAACTTCAAGCTGGACGTGAAGAAGGTCGCCGACCCCGAGGGCGGCGAGCGTGCGGTGATCACGCTGGACGGCAAGTACCTGCCGACCAAGCCCTTCTGAGACCGCACCCTTCACCACACCCCTCGGCGCACCCCCTTCCGCACCCCATCCGCGCCTCTCTGACCCCTGTCGGACGAGTCCACGGGCAAGCCCCTTCCGCCCGGACCCCGGCAGGCCAGGGGCGGGCCGCTCCCCGCATAACGGCCCGCCCCACCCCTTCCACGACCCTGGAGGAACACGTCATGGACTTCGCACAGCGCACCATCGACCTCGCCCGGCAGAACGTCGCCGAGGGCGGCCGTCCCTTCGCCACCGTCATCGTCAAGGACGGCGAGATCCTCGCCGAGAGCCCCAACCAGGTCGCCCAGACCAACGACCCCACCGCCCACGCCGAGATCCTCGCCATCCGCGAGGCGTGCCGGAAGCTGGGCACCGAGCACCTGACCGGCGCCACGATCTACATCCTGGCGCTGCCCTGCCCGATGTGCCTGGGCGCCCTCTACTACTGCTCGCCGGACGAGGTCGTCTTCCTGACCACCCGCGACGCCTACGAGCCGCACTACGTGGACGACCGCAAGTACTTCGAACTGGACAACTTCTACGCAGAGTTCGCCAAGGACTGGGACGAGCGCCGACTGCCGATGCGCCACGAGCCGCGCGAAGCCGCCGTGGACGTGTACCGGGCCTGGCAGGAGCGCAACGGCGGCAGCCGCCGCGTCCCGGGAGCGCCGACCGGGGCCTGACCCCGGGCCCCGGGGCGTTGTCAGTGGCGCCCCGTACCGTGTCCTCATGATCGGTACCAGCGAGGACACCGCGCCCGGCGAAGGGCCGCGCGCCGCCGGAGTACAGGAGTACTACGCGCGGAACGCGGCCCTGCTGGGCGAGCGGTACGGCAGCGTGACGTTCGAGGACGTGCACGGGGAGGTCGAGGACCTGCTGCCGCCGCCCCCGGCGCGCGTCCTCGACGTGGGCGCGGGCACGGGCCGGGACGCCGCGGCCCTGGCCCGCCGCGGCTACCGGGTGCTCGCCGCCGAGCCGGTGGCCGAACTGCGCGCGGAGGCACGTCGGCTGCACCCGGACCCCGCCATCGAATGGGCCGCCTCCGCGCTGCCCGACCTGCGGGGCATTCCCCGCCCCGAGGGCGGCTTCGACCTGGTGCTGCTCTCGGCGGTGTGGATGCACCTGCCGCCCGAGGAGCGCGCCCCGGCGATGACCCGCCTGGCCGCACTCCTCGCCCCGACGGGCCTCCTGGTCATCTCACTGCGCCGAGGAACCCCGCCGGAGGGCCGGGTCATGTACGACGTCCCGGCCGAGGAGACCGCCGCGCACGCGGCCCGCGCGGGCCTGCGGGTGGAACGCCTCTTCTCGGACGGCGACGACCACCTGGGCCGCGCGGACGTCTGGTGGCAGAGCCTGTCCCTGCGGCACGCGAAGGGTGCGGAGGGGACGTGAGCGACGCGCGCGAACGGGCGCTCCACGAGCGGTACTTCTACGAGCGGGACGCCTCGCCCCGGGCCTCCTGGCGCCTCGCCGTGCTGATGGGCAGGAACTCGCGCACGTACAAGTTCGGCCTGGGACGGACGCTGCTCGACTTCGGGCGCGAGGGGCGCGACGCCGTGCCGCTGACCGAGTTCGCCGCCGCCTACGCCTTGAACATGGCCCACCACATGGGCCAGGATCCCCAGGCCCCGCGCGGCCCCGAGCCCGGACCGCGCGACTTCCTCACGGTCGCCGCCGACGAGCGGGCCGCCACCGTCGTCGCAGGGCGGGCCACCGAGCGCCTGGTGGACGCGGCGGTGCGCTCGATCCCGGGGATGGTCATGAAGAAGTTCCACAACCTGGCCGACGACACGGTCGTGCCCCACACCTTCTACGCGCTGGTGGGCCGGGGGCGGCACCGGACGGTGACGCTCAGCCCGGACCTGGTCGAGATCGCCGGGTCCGAGCAGGCGCCGGGCCTGGCCGGGGAGCTGGAGGCGCGCTGGCGGATCGTGGAGAGCTCCTTCGCCGCCGAGGTGGGCCGCAGTCTGATCGCCGGCGGCGTCGAGGTCGACCTGGCGCACGGGGTGATCAGGGACAAGCTGCGCCGGCGCGCGGTGACCGGCGTCGTCGAGGCGACGATCGGCTTCCAGCACGGCCGGTGCCTGATCTGCGACGAGGTGATCGCGCCGGGGGACGCCGTGGCCGTCGACCACGTCTTCCCGTTCGCCCTCATGAAGCGCTACGGGAGCATCGGCGGGTGGAGCGGGCCCGACCTGGACGCCCTGTGGAACCTGGCGCCCGCGCACCAGGGGTGCAACAGCCTCAAGAGCGACCGGCCGCCGACCCGGGCGGAGCTGATACGGCTCGCCGCGCGCAACGAGGCGATCGCCGGCTCGCCGCACCCACTGCGCCGCACCCTCGAACTGAGCCTGGGCGGGGCCGCCTCCTGGGAGGCGTACCTGGCGGCCGTGGAGCGGGCCGCGGGGTGACGCGTACCGCTCCCGCCGCCCCCTCGGTGAGCGCGGAAGCCCCGGACCGCGTTGAGCAGGGTCCGGGGTTCCCGTCGCGCCGTTCCTACACGGTGCGGGCGAACGTGCGGGAGCGGGTGAGGCGGGACGGGGCGAAGGCGTCGACGGTGCCCGCGCCCTCGTTGCCCGGGCCGGCCAGCCAGCCGCGGATCTTGCGGGCCACGCCCTTCACCTTCGGGTGGCCCGGCTTGTACGCGAGCTGGAAGTGCGACTCCTTCGGGACGGTGAAGTCGCCGCCCCAGGACACTGCCCCGTCCAGCTCCGCCAGGATGTCCCGCACCACGACCAGCTCCTGCGGGTACAGGCCGCCCTTGACGCCCAGCGGGTAGGCGTGCGGACGGATCGTCAGGGCCGAGCCCGACAGGTGGTTGGACTCGAAGGGCTGAGCGACCCCGCGGTCCGTGGTGTGGCCGGTGACGTCCCCCGGGCGCAGGGCGTCGATCTCGTAGTGGAACCGGCGGGCCACGTGCAGCAGGATCACCGCCGCGTCGCCCCCGGCCAGCCGCACCGACTGGCCGGAGCCCTCGATGTGGTACGACGTGGCCTCTTCCAGGACCGGCCAGCCGTTGGCCGTGGTGTCGCCGTTCCAGCCGGTCCGCGCCGGTGCGGCGGGAGCGGCCGGGACGGCTGCCTGGGCGGTGCCGGGCAGGACGGTGAGGGCGCTGGTGGCGCCGAGTGCGGCACCCGCCGCCAGGACGGTGCGCCGGTCAAGCTGTGGTGTCACTCTTCTTCCTTCCGAGGACCGCCGCCACGGCCGCGACGGCACAGCCGACCAGCAGCACGGCGACGGCGACGAGCGTGGGGTTCACGTAGGCGGGGACCAGGTCGTGGGCGGCGTCGCACTTGTTGTGCAGCGGGAACCACCGCGACGCCTCCCGCCAGTGCGCCGCCCGGTAGGCGTTGTCCAGCGGCGTGCCCTGAGCGGCGCACGCCTCCCCGACGTCGAGGCCGCCCGACCAGGCTCCGAAGAACCAGATGACGGCGCCCGCGACCAGCAGGACGAAGGCCGGGTTGGGCCACCAGCCCGGCCGGGTCCAGGAGCGGTCGGCCACCCCGCGCACGGTGCGCCACGCGCAGACGACGAGGGCGACGGCCGCGAGGACGGGCAGGGCGATCGTGGCCAGGACGGAGACGGCGTTCACTGACGGGGTGGTCCCTTCGATCACGTACGGTGGTTCAGGTTCTTCAGGTGGTTCACGGTTTCACGCGCGGGCGTTCAGGCCCTGGCGAGCCGGTCGTTCACTTGCGGGCGGCCCGGGTCCTGGCGGCCGCCAGGTACTTCTGGTGGTTCTTCTCGTACGTGGCGCGCAGCCGCCGCTCGCTGCCGGTGCGGGCGAGCAGGACGTCCACGAACCCCTGCTCGAACGGCTCCAGTTCGTCGTAGCCGAGCATCGCCGGGAGCGTCTTGATGCCGCCACGGACGGTGACGAGCCCGATCTGCGCGGCCACGACCTCCTTGTCGTCGGCGGCGGTGAGGATGTTGTGCGCCAGGAACTTGGCGTTCTCGGTGCTGCCGGTGAACCGGCCGTTCCAGTAGTTGTTGAAGCGGTTCAGGCCCCCGCCGCCGTTGTAGTGGTCGGTCACCGCCTGGACGATCGTCTTGCCGTCCCGTACCGCCTTGGCCAGCAGCCAGGCGTCGGCGTCCTCGATCAGGTCGTTGTAGCCGAAGCTGGAGGCCACGCCGACCTTCGCCATCTTCAGCTGCACGAAGTTGCGGCCGTTGGGGTACTGGTCGTTCGCCCGCCGCCAGTCGACGTAGAGCGTCAGCAGGTCACCGCCCCAGCCCGCCACGTCGCCCTCGTTGACGGACTTCGGGTTGGACGGCATCCAGGCCGTGAAGTGCCCGTTGGCCGAGGCCATCAGGTGCTCCGCGCCCAGCTCGTACGCGGTGTACGGATCGACGAAGTCGGTCATCACCGACATGCCCGCCGCGTTGCAGTAGTCGACGAACTTGCCGTCCACGCCGCCGATCAGGAAGTCCCAGTCGCTGCCGCCGTACTTCTGGTGCCGGACGTACTCCATCACCAGCTGCGACTTGTTGCGGTTGCTCCCGGTGTAGGAGAGCGCCAGGTCGTACAGCCGCTGGACGTACGCGATGAAGCCGTCCGCCGGTCCCGAGGGCTTGTTGACGCTGTTCTGCCCGAGGTCGGCCCCGGACACCACGTCGCGGTCGAGGTCGAACTTGTCGGCCCCGTTGACGACCTGGAACTCCTTGATCTGGTTGAAGGACCAGTTCGCCGGGATCGGGAAGCCGAGGTTTCCGGAGAAGCCCCAGGACATGCCGGAGACGAAGGAGAAGCGGGCGCCGGTCTGGCGGCTGACGACGGTGCACACGTTGCGCGAGCCGTACACGCCGTGCACGTACCGCTTGCCGTTGTACGCGAGTCCCGCCGCGACCCCGTAGAAGTACGGCACGATCGCCGCGTCGATCTCCTCGCGGGTCGCGTCGTAGTCCACCGCGAAGTAGATGACGGTGCCGCGGTTGAAGCCGTAGTCCGACGCCAGCTTGTGGGCGTTGAGCGCGTGCTGGTAGCCCGCGGTGTAGGTGAAGTCGGAGAGCTGGCGGGCGTTGTCCTGGTAGATCGGGAAGACCCGCAGCCCGTTGGTGAAGATGGTCTGCAGCTCGCCCGGCTTGATCTCCTTGTCCAGGGTGGAGCCCGGCGGGTCGTAGATGTAGCGCCCCACCACCTGGTAGCCGTTGTTGCGCAGCCACACCGCGCGCGAGGCGGTGATCTCGAAGCGGGTGTCGGAGCCGGTGGCCGGCCGGTCCGCGTCGCCCATCGAGACCAGGAGCTGCGCCCAGGTCTGGTAGTCGGCGCGCCCGGTGGCGGACAGCTTGCAGAACCGCTGGAAGATCTCCACCCACTCGCGCAGCTTGCCGTCGTAGCTGGAGCGCCAGGTGGTGGGCGTGCCGGTGTCGCTGGTGCCGGTCGGCACCGGGGAGTTGAAGACGCAGGCCGCCGAGAAGAACTGCACCCACAGTCCGGAGTCGCCCTCGCCGAGGTTCTTGGTCCGCAGCCCGTCCTGGGTGGCGGGGCCGAAGTTCCCGTTGGGCGCGGCGATGCCGAGCTCGTACTGGATCGCGATGACGAGGGCCTTCTGCACGTCGCGGGAGTAGATCCCGTCGCAGGGGCCGATGCTGTACGCGTCGCGCGTCCAGTAGCGGCCGTTGAGCCAGCGCTGGATGGAGCGGACCTCGTCGGTGCCGCCGGTGATCCTGATGTAGGCGTCCATGTTGAGGATGCACTTGAAGATCTTCGGCGTGGTGATGCCACCGGCGGTGCCGGTGCCACCGTCGGGCAGCCCCATGTCGACCCGGAGGGCCTTGACGGCCTCGGTGGTGACGGCGCCGTACTCGCCGTAGCCGTTGGCCCCCCAGTAGCCCTTGCAGAACAGGCCGTGCTGGATGATCCGTACGATGTTGCCGTTCTTGTTCCAGCCGAACCCGATGTCGCCCAGGGCCTGGAGCTTGGCCATGGTGCCGGGACCGAAGCTGGCGACCACGGGGCTGATCCCCAGCTCGTGCTGGAGGCCCATGGTCAGGGCCAGCATGGTGGACCAGCCGGTGCGGCCGTCCTCGGGACAGCGCTGGTACCCGGTCACGCTGCCGTAGGTTGCGTTCACCCATTTCTGGGCGTCGAGGACCTTCTCGTCCAACGTCGTTCCTTTCCTTGAAACTGACGCGGCATCGGGCCCTCGTGAAGGGAGCGGTCGTGCCGTGGCCGCCCGGGCCGGTGAAGACGTGCTGCCGCGCTCCGCGATCCTAGGAAACGGAAGTCTCCGTTCCGTCTTTTTCCCGTGTCGAGGGGCGACTCGTGAGGCCGACGACGCCCCACGGGCACTCAGCCGCGCCGTGCTTCGGTGTCGGCGACCACGCCGGCGGCGGCTTCGGTCCGCGACCGGCGGTGGGGCGTGCCGGGACCCTACGGTGCGCCGAGTCCCGGCTGGCGGTCGACGAGGGTGCGGAATGTCGCGGCGGGGTCGTCGTCCAGGGTCGGCAGGCTGGTGCTCAGCTGGAGCGTCGCGAACCCGTGGGCCAGTGACCAGGCGGCCAGGCCGGTGCGCCGGGCCTCGGCGCCGTCCGGCGAGTCGGGCAGGCTGTCGACGCCCGCGCGCAGGGCGGCGGCCGACCGGTCCCTGGCCGCGACGAGCTCCGGATCGGCCTCGTGCAACAGCCCGGGCTGGAACATCACGGCGAAGTGGGACGGGTGGCCCAGGGCGAACTCCACGTACCGCACGCCCATTTCGCGCAGCCGGTGCGCGGTGTCGTCCGGCACCTCGTCCAGGGCGGCGGCCAGCAGGTCGAAGCCTTCGGCGGCGATCGCGGTCAGCAGTCCGGCCTTGTCCCCGAAGTGGTGGGCGGGCGCGGCGTGCGAGACCCCGGCGCGGCGGGCGAGGTCGCGCAGGCTGATCGCGGCGACGCCGTCGTCGCGGATGGCGTCGAGCGCGGCGGCGAGCACGGAGCGACGGAGGTCTCCGTGGTGGTAGGCGCGAGGTGAGGGTGTCATCGGGAACAGGATACCGAGAATCTAGGCAGTGAAAAGTAGTCACTGGAAAGTAGTCATTGACAAGATGGCGTGAGGGGGAGGAATCTTGGGTGAAGACGAAAGGCACGACAGCAGCACGACAGACACGAGGGGGAGGTCCGTGCCATGCCGCACGCACTTCGCACGATCCGTCAGATGTGGCAGCTCCTGGAGCCGGTCCACGCCACGGTCTACTACGCCCAGGAGTCCTTCGAGGAGGCGGCGGCGCTCGGCTACGCCACCGACGAGCGCTGGCCCGGCTACTTCGCGTACCGCGCCGCACCCCTCGGCCCCGTCGGACCCCCGCTGGTGAACGCGCTGTTCTACAGCTTCAGCCCGGGCATGGTCGAGCGGTACGTCGCACCCGCCTGGCACACCGCGACCCCCGGGCGCGTCCTGGAGGCCCGCGCCACCGCGGTCGACCGCGCCCTGCGCCGGCTGCTCGCCGACCGGCTCGACTCCCCGGAGCTGCGGGAGGCCGCGTCCCTGACCCGGCGCGCCGCCGAGGCCGCCGACACCTCCGCCCGCCCGCTGGCCGCCGCCAACGCGGCCCTGCCCTGGCCGGACGCCCCGCACGCGGTGCTGTGGCACGCCGCCACGATCCTGCGCGAGCACCGGGGCGACGGCCACCTCGTGGCGCTGCGCAGGCACGGCCTGGACCCGGCCGAGTCACTGGTCTCGCACGCGGCGGTGGGCGCGGCGCCCGAGGAGGTGTTCGCCAGCAGGCAGTGGGCGGAGGCGGAGTGGTCCGCGGCGCGTGAACGCCTGCTCGTGAGGGGCCTGGTGGACGAGTCCGGCAAGGCGACGGAGGAGGGGCACCGGGTGCGCACGTCGGTGGAACGGCTCACCGACGAGCTGGCCGCCGCCCCGTGGGAGGCCCTCGCCCCGGACGAGACGGCCCGCCTGGCGGACCTGTTGGTGCCGCCGGTGCTCGACATCGTGGGTACGGGACTGCTGCCGATGCAGAGCACGCTGGGGATAGGGATGGTGTACGACGAGGAGTGAGGGGGCGGGACGCGGGGGAGGGGAGCGCGCGGGCGTACGGGAATGCCGGTCATACCGGTCATGCGGCGAGGCGGACCGCCACCCACCGGTAGCCTCCGGCCATCGCCGCCGGTGAAACGGCTGAATCACGCGTCCTGATCGTCTCGCCAACAACGTTGCTGCCAGGCATTCTTGACCGAACGTCAGGAGAAGCGCCCCGGCTCGTCCCGCTGGGCCGCGCGATCCGCTGGCCTCGGGGGAGTCATGACATCCAGCGAACCGCCGCACACCGCACAGCCCGTACCGCCCGTACCGCCTCGTCCGAGTGGTCCGCCCACCCGGCCCGGAGTGATCGCGTCGACGGGGAGCGCCCCGGACGAGGTACCGAACAAGCACCAACTGGTCGTGCGGCAACATCTGCTGTGGGTGGCCGGCGCCGCGTTCCCGCTGAACAACATCGCCCGGGTGCACACGTACGTCCTGCACCCCCGGCGCGGGGCCGCGGCCGGGCGCTTCTTCCGGCGGCTGCTCCTCACCGGCGTGGTGATGCTGGTGCTGGTCTTCCTCTCGGAAGCCACCCGGTCGTCGTTCAGCAGCGACGACACCGAGGCCTGGATCACGCTCGCGTGGATGGGTGCGGCCGGCTTCGTGATCTGGGAAGCCGTCCACCTCCTCACGGTCCTGACGGCGCCGTCACGCCACGTCCTCGGCGTCGACACCAGCGGTGCGGCGGCGGCCCTCGTCTCCTTCGACGACCCCGAGCGCCTGCAGCACCTGCTGGCGGAGCTCACCTACGCGCTGGAGCACCCGGGGACCGAGTTCACGGCCCGCATCGAGACGCTGAACGTGGACCTGCGCTACTACCAGGGCTCCGGCAACAACTACCAGTTCCACTCCGGAACCGGCGACAACAGCGTGGTCAGCGGCAACCAGGCTCTGGGGGGTCGATGAGTAACAACTACCAGTTCCACTCGGGGACCGGCGACAACAACATCACCTACCACAACGACGCGGCGGGCACGGCCGAGCGCGAGCTGCTCGCCCGCCTCCTGACCGAGATCGACGCCCTGCGCACCCGGGACCCGTTGCCGGACACCACCGCGGCCTCCCTCGCCGACTCGCGCGCCCTGCTCGCCCCGGACAGCGACGCCTCCCCGCGCGAGCGCCGCAGCGCGCTGAACTCGGTGGCGGCCATCGCCACGGCACTGGGCGCGATCGGGACGCCGGTGCTGGGGCTGGTGCAGCAGATACTGGGCGCCTGAGGGGGCGGGGGGCGAGGGATCCGCTCGGGCGGCCCCGGCATCGGTTCCTTGAGTCGCCCGCGCGGGGGGCGTGTTCAGTGACGGGTCCGAGATGTCCGGGTGGTGGGTGGATGCCTGACCGTTCTTGACATGGCGTCTACATGGAATGCATGCTTCCCCGGCGCCAGATAGTTGGCGCATGAAACGGGAGAATGCACATCATGCGCAAGGTTTTCGCTGCGGTCTTGACCGGACTGTTCAGCTTCACGCTCTTCACCGCCCTGCCGTCCAACCACCAGGCGGCCGAGGCCCTGACCTTCGACCCCAACGCGTGCCTCGACCTGAGCCAGGTCAAGCAGTGCGAGAAGGGTTACATCTACAAGTTCGTTCCGCTCCAGGGTCCCTACCCGAAGGGCACGTGCCGCCCCTACGCGAAGGTGAAGACCAGCACCAAGTGCTGACTCTGCGGTAGCGGTACAAGCAGTAATAGCGAAATGCCGCTGGGGCGCGAACTCGTCGCGCCCCAGCGGCATTTCCGCATCGCTACAGCAGCCCGAGGTCCTTCAGCTCCTTGTGCAGGTCCTCGCGGCCGGATCCCGAATCGCCGGTTCCCGAGCGACCCTTCCCCAGGGCCGGGCGTCCCGGGCCGTCGCCAGGGCCTACGGCGCCCGGTCCCGGCGCTCCGGCCGGTGTCGCCGCCCGTGCGCTCCGGTCCCGCAGCAGGTACGCGCCCGCCATGCCGCCCACCAGGCCGCCCAGGTGGGCCAGCCAGCTGACGCCCGGGGTGCCCGGGACCGCGACCGTCACCAGGTACGCGAACGACGCCGCCATCACGATGCCGATCAGGGTGTCGATCAGCCGGCGGTCGAACAGGCCGCGCAGCACCACGTAGCCGAAGTACCCGAAGACCAGCCCGCTCGCGCCGACGCCGAGCGTATTGCTGCCCTGGAACAGCCACACCGCGAGCCCGCTGCTCACCGCGACGAGCAGCGTCAGCCACAGGAAGCGGACCACGCCCCGGTAGGCCGCGAGGAACCCGAAGACGAAGAGCGGCCCCGAGTTCGCCTCGATGTGGTCCCAGCCGAAGTGCAGGAACGGCGCGGTCAGGATCGCGGGGAGGCGGCTCGGGTCGTTCGGGATCAGGCCGAACTCCCGGTCGAGGTCGTAGCCCGACGCCCAGTTCACGATCTGCAGCGCCCAGACGACCACCATGAATCCGAACATCACGAAGAACGCCTTGCGCGCCTCCGCGATGATCTCCTCGGCCGTCTGCGGCCCCGTCCGGTTCCAGCCTCTCGTCCACCCGCCCATCGGTGTGCCCCTCTGCCCCTCGTCGGCCGCCCGCGCGGCACGCCACACCTCCACTGTAAACGGGGGTGAAAGCACCGCCGGTCAGAAGGAGATTCCAGGGCAGGGGGACAGGGCGGGGTGACGGAAGCGCAGGTCAGAACTTCGGGCAGAGGATCTTATGGGTCGCGTCCAGGATCGCCCTCGCCTTGGGCTCGCCGAAGCCGTCCGGGTGCTTGGGCGAGGTGAAGCGCTTGTTCGTGAGGGTGACCAGCGCCGCCTTGTCCTTGGCGCTCTTGCCGCCGTCGCTGTCCTTGATCGACGTGCACTGGTTGCGCCCCCGGATCACGGCCGTGTCCGGCTTCCCGTGGACGATGTCCGAGTCGATCGCGGTGAGCGAGGCGATGTACGTCGCCTCCGTGCCCTTGTCCGGCTTGGGCGGCGCACCCTTGCGCACGGTGGTCGAGTCGCCCTTCGGCAGCGCGGCGGCGGCCCCGGCCCCGCCGTCCCCCGCCTTCGCGGACGGCGCCGCGGCGGTCGCCCCGCCACCCGCCTTCCCGGAGCCGGCCCCCGCGGCGGCGGGCGCGGGGGAACCCGGCGCGGTGGAGCCGGGCGTGGCACCGGTAGTACGGGACGAGGAGACCGGCGACGACTCCTTCGAGCAGGCCGTGAGCGTCGAGAAGGCGGCGAGCAGGACCGCGCTCAGCGCGGCGGTGGTGCGGAGGTGCATGTTCTCCCCTGGAACAACGGAACAGACGGAACAGTGGGACATCGGAACGGCGACGGAACACCGGGGGCGGCCGAGCCGCCCGGAAGTGGGAAGCCTGGCGCGTCCCCGTACCCCCTGTCCCGGATTCTCCGGTTTCCGGGACAGGGGGCACCCGCGTGCGCTTCACGTCCCCCAGGCCCGCCCGTCACCTGGAGGAACCACCAGCACCAGCCGTCTGAGCTGGTCGGATGGCGCAGAACCAGCCGGTGGACCTGTTCGCCGGGCGATCCGCGCTGCTCTAATGGCGCGACCCCCCGCACCCCGTCACGTACCGAAGGCAGAACGCAGTGCAGACGATCTCCACGACGGTCGACATCGACGCCACCCCGCAGACGGTGTGGGAGGTCCTTTCCGACCTGAGCGGCTACCAGGACTGGAACCCCTTCATCCGCGAGGCGCAGGGCACGGTCGCGCCGGGCGAGCGGCTCCGGCTCAAGCTCTTCCCCGCCGCCGGCCGCCCCATCGCCATGAGCCCCAAGGTCCTCGTCGCCGACGCGGGCCGTGAACTGCGCTGGATCGGGCACCTGTTGATCCCCGGCGTCTTCGACGGCGAGCACCACTTCCGGCTCGCCCCCGGCCCCTCGGGCGGCACCCGCGTGGAGCACGGCGAGCGCTTCTCCGGCATCCTCGTGCCCTTCACCGGAAAGATCATCGCCAACACCGAGCACGACTTCGCCCGGCTCAACGCCGCGCTGAAGGAGCGGGCCGAGAGCCGACGGCCCGAGCCGACCGCTGGCTGATCGCCACGGGGGCGTGGCGCCGGTTCGGAGCCGTCGCGATCCGGCCGTTAAGCTGCGGCGATGAGCATCCCGTCCGTGGCCCAGATCCGCGAGCTCCACCGCGCCCACGCCCCCAGCCAGGAGGCGTACGACTCCGTCCACACGCACTGCGAGATCGTGTGGCGCGTCGCCGAGGGCCTCCTGGACCGGCTCGGGGACACCACCGTCGACCGCGACCTGGTCCGCGCCGGGTGCCTGCTGCACGACATCGGCGTCTACCGCCTCTACCGCGCCGACGGCACCTTCGACGGCGCCCACTACATCCGGCACGGGATCCTCGGCCACGAGATCCTGCGGGAGGCCGGGCTGCCGGAGTACCTGTGCCGCTTCTGCTCCTGCCACACCGGCGTCGGGCTCACCAAGGACGACATCGTGCGCCAGGACCTGCCGCTGCCGCCCGGTGACTACCTGGCCGAGACGGCCGAGGAGCGCCTGGTGATGTACGCGGACAAGTTCCACAGCAAGTCCCGCCCGCCGCGCTTCAACGCGCCCGCCACCTACTCGGCGTACGTACGCCGCTTCGGCGCCGACAAGACGGCGGCGTTCGAGGCGATGCGCGACGCCTTCGGCGACCCCGAACTGGACGCGCTGTCGGTCGAGTTCGGCAATCCCATCGTCTGACTGAATTCTCTGACGGGCTCGTCTGTCCGGCGGATCGTCTGACGGACGGGCTGCCGACGGGATCACCCGGCGTCCCTGCCCCGCGTCTGCCGCGCCCACAGCGCACGGAACGGCCGGGGGTCCCCGCCGCACGCCAGGACGAAGTCCTCGACCAGGTGCCACCGGGGGACCCTGCGTCCGCTGAGCATGCGTGACACGTGCGAGGGGGAGACGGACATGCGCCGGGCCAACTCGCCCTGGCTCAGGCGGGATGCGTCCCGGAGGGCGCTGAGGGCCGAAGCGAGGCTGTCCGCGTCCGCCACGGCCGCCTCGGGCGGGGCGCCGCGCGGTGGCGGCACGGGCCGGGGCTCCCGCACGCCGGGCGCGTACGTCTTGCGGGCCCGCTCCGGGCTGATGCCGAGTGCGCTGCCGATGGCGTCCCAGGGGATCCGGCCGTCCCGCGCCCTGTGTACGGAAGCGGCGGTCAGCGCGTCGAGTGCGCGCCGGACGCGCGACGCCGAGGTGAGGGGGGCGGTGCCGACCGCGTCGGGGGACGAGAAGAGCCGGACGAACCGCCGCACCTCCTCCTGCATGTCCAGGGCCAGGTCGAGCAGTTCCTCGTCCGGGGCGGGGGGCCGCTCGGGCGCGCTCTGGCGGCGCCGGTGGGCCCCCTGGCGGCAGCTCGGGGAGCAGTACACGCGGGGCCTGCCCAGGGTGGCCGGGGCAACGAACGGATGGAGGCAGTACGGGCAGACCCGTACCCCGGTCTCCTCCTCGGTCTCCTCGTCCACGGTGCCTCCCGTTCCGCCGAGCGGTATTGGTACGTCGCCATGTCGGTACGTCGTCACGCCGTTACGTAATGAATTTCGTCTACGGGGAAACGTTGCCCGCGTTGGTTCCCCGGATCCGCCGACGGCCGGTCCGCGCGCCGTCCTGCGAACCCGTGTGCCCACCGGGAGCCGGAATGGGGGCTACCGGTGGGCACGACGGTCCTCGGCTAGGTCAAGTGCACCCCGTACTTGGCCACTTCGATGGCGACCGCGCAGGTCAGCGCGATCACCCAGTCCCGTGGTGACGGAACCGCGGACCGCTTGCGCGGCGCGCCGGCCGGCGTGAGGACCAGCACGACGGGGCCGTGCGGATGGGCGAGGAACGCCGCCCAGGAGGGACGGCCCTGTCGGGGTGCGGCGGTGGAACCGAGGCCCGGCCGCCCTGTTGCCTGGGCTGAACTGGGCTTACGGTGAAGAAGACGGGTGCGGGCGCTCCTGGCGCGCCCCGCCCGTCGGCGACTGAAGGTGTTCACGTGTTTCCTTCTGGTTGTCCTTGATGGCGCAGGTCCCCGCCCGGTGTTGCAGCACCGGGCTTCCCGGGGGCCTGCGCCCATTCAACTCCCACTTCACAGAAGGTCGTTCACGCATCCGGAGGATCCCGGATACTGACTCCGGACGGACCTCGGCCGTGGGACAATCCGCGCCGCCGGAACGGCTCGTTGTCGCCCTCAAGATCAACCGACTCTCGACACGCACCCCTCGTCGTGTACACAGTGGCCTCCTCACCCGCCGCCCACGACCACCAGCGATGAGGAGCCACCGTGACCACGTGGACAGGCCGTTCCGCCGTCGAGATAGCCGAGGCGGTCCGCCGCAAGGAGGTCTCGCCCCGCGAGGTCGTCGCCGACCACCTGGCCAGGATCGGCGCGCTGAACGGCCGCGTCGGCGCGTTCCGCGTCGTCCGCGACGCCGCCGCCCTCGCCGAGGCCGACGAGGTCGCGGACCGGCCCGACCTCGCCGAACTGCCCCTCGCGGGCGTGCCGGTCGCGATCAAGGACAACGTCCCGGTGCGCGGCGAGTCCCTGCGCATCGGCTCCGCCGCCACCCCGGACGCGCCCGCCACCGAGGACCACGTCATGGTCGCCCGCCTGCGCGCCGCGGGCGCCGTCGTCGTCGGCCTCACCCACGTGCCCGAACTCTGCGTATTCGGCACCACCGACGGCGTGCACGGCATCGCCCGCAACCCCTGGGACCCCACCCGCACCGCAGGCGGCTCCTCCGGCGGCAGCGCCGCCGCGGTCGCCGCCGGACTGGTCCCGATCGCCCTCGGCAACGACGGCATGGGCTCCCTGCGCATCCCCGCCGCCCACTGCGGCCTCATCGGCCTCAAGCCCGGCACCGGCCGCGTCCCTGCCGACCTCGGCGGCGCGTGGTTCGGCATGTCCGAGAACGGCCCCCTGGCCACCACCACCGCCGACGCCCGCCTGATGTTCCGGGTCCTCGCGGGCGAGCCGGAGGCCCCGGCCCGTACCGAGGGACCGCTGCGGATCGCGTTCTCGGCGCGCAGCCCGATCGCCGGGGTGCCGGTGAGCAGGCCGTACGTGACGTTCGCCCGTCAGGCCGCCCGCGCGCTCGGCGAGGCCGGACACCGGGTGAAGGTCGCCAACCCGCCGTACCCGCTCTCCTTCTCCACCACGATCCTCGCCCGCTGGACCGGCGGCACCGCCGAGGACGCCAAGGGTCTCGACCCGCGCCTGCTCGCCCCGCGCACCCGCCGCCACGCCGCGGTCGGCCGCGCCGCCGGGCGCCTGGGCCTGCTCCGCCCCGACCACCGCGCGCAGTTGAACGAGCGCCTCGCGCCGTTCTTCGAGGAGTACGACGTGCTGGTCACCCCGGCCCTCGCGCGCAGGGGCCCGCGCGCGGCGGCCTGGCACGAGCGCGGCTGGTGGTCCAACGTCCTCGTCAACACGTTCTGTTCACCGATGACCCCGCCCTGGAACCTGTCCGGGCGCCCCGCCCTCGCGGTCCCCTTCGGCACCCTCCCGTCGGGCGCCCCCGGCTCGGTCCAGCTCGTCGGCCGTCCAGGATCGGAGCACCAACTCCTGGACCTGGTAGCCCAGTTGGAGTCGTCGAACCCGTGGACCCGTACGGCTCCGCTGGCCTGACCGTCAGGCCCCGGCGCCACCGACGTACGCGACGAACACGCCCCAGACCACCGCCGCGACCCGCACCTCGGGGAGGGCGGTGTCCTTGCTGTCGCGGGCGCGGACGGTGCCGGGGAGGGTGGGGTCGTGGAGCTTGACCTGCACGCAGTTGTCGTTGTCGCCGCTGTAGGTGCTTATGTGCCAAGCGGACTGACGTGTCATGGCTGATGCTTCCTTCGTGCGTCCCTCATGGCCTGCGCCGACGCGTCGATGTCCAACGCGCCCGCCTGGATGCGATCGTAGATCCTCTGGAACCTATCCACATCGACGGGCTCCTGGTAGTACGTGCCCGTGCTCCAGCCTTCGGCGTAAGCGGTGTGCGTCCCGTCCGCGCGGGTCAGCAGACTGATCGAGCCGGGTACGGCGGGCTTGTCCCCGGGAAGCACCTGGATGTTGACGCAGGAACGTGCGCCCATCTCCAACAGGTGGTCGATCTGGCGGGCCATGATTTCGCGACTGCCGTGCACTTGGTGGAGAGCGGCCTCCGAGATGACGACCCAGAGCCAGGGGACGCGGTCGCGCTCGAACACGTCCTGCCTCTCCGTTCGTCGTACCACGGAGTCCTCCAGGTCGGCGGGGTCGTCCTTGAAGCCGAGTCCCATCAACGCCCGCGAGTACTCCGGGATCTGCAACAGCCCCGGAATGCCCACCGAGAACTCCCGAATGGCGGTCGCCTCCGCCTGATCCCTCAAGAACCTCTTCGCATAGTCCTTGAACGCCTCGATCCGGATCAGCGGCCACAACTCGAGCAGCGCGCCGCGCGCGTCCAGTACCTCGTCGAGGTTTTTGGTGAGTTCCTTTCCCGGAGGATCGTTCGCGGTCTCGATGGAGCTGATGCGGCCGGGGGAGACGAACACCTTCGCGGCGAGTTCGGTGACCTCCCAGCCGTGGGCGATGCGGAGCTTGCGGACCTTGGCGCCGAGGAGGTCCTCGACGCTCTTGTCCGGAGTGAGCTCCTTGGGGGGTCTGGCCATGGCTCGGTTCCGTTCTCCCAGGTTCCCGACGCGAATTTATTACCCCTGGTGAGCGTACGGCTACGCATTCAACCTGGTGTGCGGAAAAGGCAGTTCACCGTCACAGGAGAGAGCGCATGCCCCTTCACCCCGATCGCCCGTGGCAGCCCGGGTCGCCGGATGCCTGGCCGACGCCACCGCCCGGCACACAGCCGCTGTTGTGCCATCCGGACCACGTGCGCGTGGGCGACTTCCTGCTGGTGGACCGGCGCTACCTGCGGATCGAGGACCTGCGGGGGAGGGGCGGGTACACCGGGCGCGTACTGATGCTGGGCGGGTACGGGCCGTGGGTGATGACGACGTCGCGGCAGGTGCACAGGCCGGTGACGTCGGACGACACGGACGTACGGTGACCCGACAGGAGCGGGCACGGGATGTCGGGTCCGGCAGGGTGAGGGCTGCCTAGCGTGGTGACCACGGAAAAGAGGAAGGTGACGGCGAGTGCTCGATCGGCTCAACGAGACCCTGGAGTACGTCGAGCGGCGGCTGGACGGGACGGTCGACGTGGCGGAGATGGCGCGCATCGCGACGACGTCGGAGTACCACCTGCGGCGGATGTTCTCGGCGCTGGCCGGGATGCCGCTGTCGGAGTACGTGCGGCGGCGCCGGCTGACGGTGGCCGGGGCGGACGTGCTGGCGGGGGAGGAGCCGTTGCTCGACATCGCGGTGCGGTACGGGTACGGGTCGGGCGAGGCGTTCGCCCGGGCGTTCCGTGCGGTGCACGGGGTCGGGCCGGGGGAGGCGCGGCGCGAGGGCGCCGCGCTGGTCTCGCAGCCGAAGCTGGCCTTCCGCCTCACCATCGAAGGGAGCAGCAGCATGCGGTACCGCGTCGTGGACAGGGAGGCGTTCACCCTGGTCGGTTTCAAGGGGAGGGTGCCCCTGGTGTACGAGGGGCCGAACCAGGCGATCATCGACTTCGCCCGGGGCATCGGCCAGGAGGCGAAGGAGGAGCTGGCGGGACTGGCGGACGGGGAGCCCAAGGGGATCCTGTCGGTCTGCGACGACCTGGACCCGAACCGGACGGAGGGCAGCGAGCTGGACTACTACCTGGCGGTGGTGACCTCGGCGCCGGCGCCGGAGGGCACGGCGGTGCTGGAGGTCCCGGCCGGGACGTGGGCGGTGTTCACGGCGTCGGGGCCGGTGCCGGAGACGATCCAGTACCTCTGGCGGGACGTGTACGGGGAGTGGTTCCCGGCGAACCCGTACCGCACGAGGCCGGGCCCGGAGATCCTGCTCACGGTCCCGACGGCGGACGGCACGGAGGCGGACGCGGAACTCTGGCTGCCGGTGGAGCGGGACTGAGCGGCGCCCGGCCCGGGGCGTCCCGCTCCCAGGGCCGGGCGCCCGGACCTGTCGGCGGAGGCTGTGGCCGTGGGACCGTTGGCCGTCGGAGTGGTCGGACGGCGGCGGGGGTCGGGTGGCACGAGGAGCGTGGAAGCACGCAGGCGCGTGGCTGCTGCTCGCCCTGTGTGGAGCGCTGGGAGTGGGAAGCGGCCTGCTCGCCGGAGTGCGGCTGCCCGCCGTGTGGGCCGTGCCCATCGGCGGGGCGGTCAGCGCGTGCGCGGTGCTCGTCGGCGGGCGCGCGCAGACCTGGCTGGACGGAGTGGGGGCGCGCCGCGAGCGGGTGTCGGCGGCCAGCGCACTGAGTGGGGGCGCGGGGGCGCTGCCCAGGGTCGCCGACGTGCGGGACGCCGTGCGCCTGGGGGTGCACCCGGCGCGTGTCGCGGAGGCCGGGGCCGCGCGGGGGACGTCACCCGGTCCGGCGGGAGGACTGCCGCCGTACGTACCGCGTGCTCTCGACGGCGACGTGCGTGACGCGCTCGTCCGCGAACGGTTCGTCCTGATCGTGGGGGAGTCGACGGCGGGCAAGTCGCGCGCGGCCTTCGAGGCGATGCGCGCGGTGCTGCCGGCGCACCTGTTGGCCGCCCCGGTCGACCGTGCGGCCTTGTCCCCGCTCGTGGAGCACCTCCGGGAGCACCGGGAGCCGGTCGTCGTCTGGCTGGACGACCTGGAGCGGTTCCTGGGGCCCGGCGGGCTCTCGCCCGCCCTGCTCGACGAGCTCACGGCCCGTGAGGGGACCGTGGTGCTCGGCACGATCCGCGCACGGGAGCTCGGGCGGCTCGGGCCGCGTGCGACGACCGATCCGGACTCCGACGAGGGAGCCGCGTCCCGGGCGGTCCGGCGCGTGCTGGCCAACGCCCGTACGATCCCCCTCGACCGCGTCTGGACCCCCGGTGAACTGGCCGCCGCCGAGGCGTTCACCGACGACGCGCGGATCGCCCAGGCGCTGGGACGCGTCGGTGCGTTCGGACTGGCCGAGGTGCTGACCGCGGGGCCGGAGCTGCTGCGCGACTGGCGTGCGGCGTGGGAGCCGGGAACACACCCTCGGGCCGCCGCGCTGGTCGCGGCGGCCGTGGACTGCCGTCGGATCGGCTTGGACGAGCCGGTGGGGCGCCACCTCCTGGAAGCGCTCCACCGGCACTACCTGACGGAGCGCGGCGGACACGCGCTCCGGCCGGAGCCGCTGGAGGAGGCGTGGGCGTGGGCGCTCCAGCCCGTGCACGGGGCGAGCAGCCTGATCGTTCCCCTGGGCGGTGACGACGAGGAGCCGGAGTACCTGGCCTTCGACTACCTGGTGGACCAGCCCGGGCTCCCTCCGGTACCGGCGGAGACCTGGGCCGCGGCGCTGGCTCACGCGAGCGAGGAGCAGCGGGCCGTGATCACCGACCGGTCGTACGCGCACCATAGGCGGACGTTTCACCGGGCTGTCGACTCCGGGCTCGTCACGAACGTCTTCTCCCGGGCCTCGGCGCTCGCGGACAAGGAGCGCTACGGAGAGGCGATCGCCCTGCTCACCCGGGAACTGGGTGACCAGGCGGCGGAGCCGGGCGGGCGCGGTGTTTCGGTGCGTCACCAGATCGCCTTCTACACGATGCGCGACGGTCGCTACGCGGAGGCGGAGACCGCCTTCGGCGCGCTGCTGGCCGAGCAACGGGCGCTGCCGGACGCGGACGAGGAGTGGTCGCACGTGATCCGCCACAACCTCGCCTCCTGCGCGCGCCGCCGGGGCGACCGCACGGGTGCGCTCGCGCAGTTCCGCGGCCTGCTCGCCGACCGGGAGCGGCTCCTCGGTCCCACCGCGTTGAACACCTTGGACACGCGCCGTCGCATCGCCGAGCTCGTAGCGGACCTCGGCGACCCGGCGGAGGCGCTGAGGCAGGCCCGGGAGGTGTACGAGGCCGAGGAGGCCCACCTGGGCCCGGATCACGTGAACACCCTGGAGACCCGTTGCCGCATCGCCGACTTCCTCGCGCGCACCGGTGACCCCGCGGCCGCGCTCGACGCCCTCGACGCCTGCCTCCCGGACCTCGCGCGGACCTCGGGCGAGGAGCACCCGGACGTCCTGGCGGCCCGGCAGCGGCGCGCCGAGTACGCCGCCGCGTGCGGACGGTGGGCCGAGGCGTTGTCCGATCTGGAGGGCGTCGTCTCCGTACAGGAGAGGACGCGAGGGGCCGATCATCCGGCGGCCGGGAGGGCGCGGGAAGCGCTGGACGAACTCCGCGCCAGGCGGCCCGTGTAGCCGGGGCCCGTCCAGCCGGGGGAGTGACGGGGGTGCGGCGGGGGTGCGGCGAGTCGTGGGTTTGAATTGTGATGAGCGTATGTGCCAATGAGCCCACGAGTCGGGCTGTTCGGTGGTAGGCACGCTCCAGTGCCCGGTGTCACGGGTGCGCCGCGCCCGGGACCACGGGCGCCGGGGGAGCTCGGAGCAGGAGGAAGGCGATGCCGGGGACGCCGCGTCGGGCTGCGCTCGGTCTGTTGGGGCTGGGGGCGGTGGGGGCCGTCTTGGCGAGGATCCGGGCGGGCGGGGGAGGTGCGCCGGACGTGCCCAGGGGCGCGGTGGGGTTCCCGCCGCTCCCGACTGTGGCGCCCGGGGCGGGTCCCGAGGTCGTGCGGGCCGCCGTCGTGCCGCCCGGGCCGCCCGCCGTGGTCGCCGAGAATGCGCGGGCCGGGCACGCGGGGTGGCTGCGCGAGGACTCCGACCGGGTCACCGGCGACCGTACCGGGCAGATCGCCGGGTACGTCTCCGCGACCTCCGTCGGGCACGGCGGCACCCTCGACTTCCACGTCAGCGTGCACACTTCGCAGACGTTCGTGGTGGAGGTGTTCCGGCTCGGGGACTACGCGGGGCGCGGCGCCCGGCTGATGACCGCCAGCCCGTCGCTCCAGGGACACCGCCGGGCGGTTCCGGAGGCCGACGGGGACAGTGGTCTGATCTCCTGCGACTGGCCCGTCTCCTGGCGGCTGACCGTGCCCCCGGACTGGGTGTCGGGGATCTACCAGGCGGTGTTCACGGCGAGGGACGGCCACCGCAGCAGCACGCCGTTCGTCGTCCGGGAGCCGGGGCGCGCCGCCAGGGCCCTGGTCGTGGTCCCGTTCACCACCTACCAGGCGTACAACATGTGGCCCAAGGACGGCACCCGCGGCAAGAACCTGTACCGCGGGTACGGCGAGCGCGACGAGGTCCGTACCGACAAGCGGGCCTTCAAGGTCTCCTTCGACCGGCCCTACAGCGGCGCGGGCACGCCCCGCTGGTTCGAGATGGACACCGCCTTCGCGCGGTGGGCGGAGCGCCAGGGGCTGGACGTGACGTACGCGAGCAGCGTGGACGTGCACGACGGGACCGTGGACCTGCGGGCGTACCGCGCGGTGTTCTTCCCCGGGCACGACGAGTACTGGTCGACGCCCATGCGCGAGCAGGCGCACCGTGCGATCGCCCGGGGCACCCACCTGGCCTTCTTCGGCGCCAACAACGTCTACTTCCGGATCCGTACGGAGGCGTCGGCGGCCGGGCGCCCCGACCGGACCGTGGTCTGCTACAAGAACGAGCCCGACCCCGAGGGCCTGGCCGTCGAGGCCACCGCGCGCTGGCGCGACCTCGCGCAGGACCAGGGCCAGGCCGAACAGGCGCTGCTCGGCGTCCAGTTCGCAGGCATAGTGCTGCGGCCCGCGCCCCTGGTGGTGCGGGAGAGCGGGCACTGGGTGTGGGCGGGCACGGGGCTCGCCGAGGGCGCCCGGCTGCCGGACCTGGTGGGGGTGGAGGCGGACCGGTTCACCGCGTCCGCACCCAGTCCGCCGGGCGCCCGGCGGACCCTGCTCGCGGCCTCCCCCTACACGAAGACGGCCCCGGGCGGCGGCCGCCGCAACGTGCAGCACACCGCGCTCACCGAGTACCCGAACGGCGCGATGGTGTTCGCGGCCGGCACGTTCCACTGGGCCCTGGCCCTGGACGAACGGGACCACGTCAACGAGCACGTACGGACCGCGACCGCCAACCTGGCCTTCCGGATGATGAGTTGAGGAGGGGGAGGTGAGGGGTGAGGGGTGAGGGGTGAGGTGGCGGGCTGGTTGGCGGGGCTGTCAGTGGTGCGGCGTCGCGGTCGGGACGACCACCGGGGCGCCGTCCGAGGGCGCGCTGAGGATGTCCGCGTCGATCCCGTACAGCTCCTTCACCAGCGCGGCGTCGATGACCGAGCGCGGCGGACCCGCGGCGACCACCCGGCCGTCGCGCATCGCCACGACGGTGTCGGCGTAGCGCGCGGCGGCGGCCAGGTCGTGGACGACCATCACGATGGTGCGGCCCTCGGCGGCTATGTCCCGCACCAGGTCCAGGACTTCGACGGCGTGGCCGATGTCCAGGGCGCTGGTCGGCTCGTCGAGCAGCACGATCGGCGTCTCCTGGGCCAGTGCCATAGCGAGCCAGCAGCGCTGGCGCTGGCCGCCGGAGAGCTCGTCGAGGCGGCGCTGGGCGAGGGCGGTGGTGCCGGTGGCCTCCAGGGCCTGCTCCACGGCCCGTTCGTCGTCGCGCGACCACTGGCGGAACAGGCCCTGGTGCGGATGGCGGCCGTAGCGCACCAGGCCCGCCACGGTGACCGCCTCGGGGGCCTGCGGGGCCTGGGGGAGCAGGGCGATGCGGTGGGCCGTCTCGCGCTGGCGCAGCCGCCACACGTCGGCGTCGCCCGCCAGGACCCGGCCCTCGGTGGGCTCGTGCAGGCGCGCGACGCAGCGCAGCAGCGTGGACTTGCCGCAGCCGTTGGGTCCGACGATGGCGGCCACCTGGCCCGAGGGGACGGTGAGGTCGACTCCGTGGACGGCGGTTCGGCCGGGGTACCCGGCGGTGAGCTGCTGGACGCGGAGTTCCACGGGACCGGCCTTCCGAAGTGAGACGGCGCACCCGCCTCTTGGTTGTAAGGTAAGCCTTACCTTAACCTCTTCGGCGGGTCCGTACGCCGTCCCGCCCCATGTCCCGTTGAGTCCGGAGCATTTGATGACCACTTTCCGCTCGTCCGCCCTCGCCCCGCGCCGCGTCGCGCGGGCCGTCGCCGCCCTCGGCGCGGCAGCGCTCCTGCTGACGGGGTGCGGCAACGACTCCGGCTCCGGCAAGAGCGGCGACCAGGAGTCCGCCGCGCCCGGCAAGGACACCGGCACCACCCGTACCGTCAAGGACGCCACGGGCAAGGCCGTCCAGGTCCCGGCCAACCCGCAGCGCATCGTGACGCTGACCCAGGAGGACCTGGACGCCGTCCTGGCCCTCGGCCTCAAGCCGGTCGGCATCACCAACGGGCAGGGCCTGGACAAGCCCCCGGCCTACCTGGCCGACAAGGTCAAGGACATCGACGTGGTCGGCAACCTGCTGCAGCCCGTCATGGACAAGGTCGTCAAGGCCAAGCCCGACCTGATCCTGGCCGGCGACATGCAGGACGAGCAGGTCCTCAAGCAGCTGCGCGAGATCACCCCGGCGACGCTGGTCACCATGGCGCCCACCGACGACTGGAAGCTCTCCTTCCGGGGCATCGGCAACGCCGTGAACAAGCTCGGCGACGCCAACCGCGTCATCACCGAGCACGAGGCCGCCGCCAAGGCCGCCGGCGAGAAGCTCGGCGCCAACAAGGGCGCCGAGGTCTCCATCGTCCGCTGGAACCCGGACGGTCCCAGCTGGATGGAGAAGAAGCAGTTCGCCAGCGGCGTCGCGCTCGAGATGGGCCTGAAGCGGCCCAAGACGCAGGACAAGGACGGCAACGCGCACACCCCGTCGCTGAGCCTGGAGAAGATCAACGAGATCGACGGCCAGTGGCTGTTCCTCTCCACCCTCACCTCCGACGGCGAGAAGGCCCTCAAGGACGTCCAGGCCAAGCCCGCCTACAAGGAGCTGGGCGCGGTCAAGAACAACCACGTCGTCACGGTCGACGGCTCCGTGTGGTCCACCCGGGGCGGCCCGCTCGCGGCCGACGCCGTCATGAACGACTTCTCCAAGGCGCTCACCAAGTAAGCGCGCCTTGCCCGAGCGCTCGCGCTCGCCGCGTGAGCGTGAGCGCGAGCGTGGCGAAGAGCGGCGAAGACCGCTGGCGGCCGGTCCCGGACACCTCCGGGTCCGGCCGCCGCGGCGCGTCCGAGGGGCCCGGTGCTCAGGCCCCGCCCGTCGCGCCGGACTCGACGCCAGGCATGCCTGACGTGGTGTCGGCCAGCCCCGACTTCGCGTCGGCCACTCCCGACTTGGCGTCGGCGAAGTCCGCCGCCGTCCACGCCATCGCCACCGCGCCGTCCAGGAGCGCCTGTTCGGCCGCCGGGGAGACCGCCGCCTCGGCGAACTCCTCCTCGTGCGGTCCGCACGAGCCGCCGCTGATGTCGAGCACCGGGTGGATGGACGGTACGGCGTGCGAGACGTTGCCCATGTCGGTGCAGGCGAACGGCGGGCGCTCCACCGGCTCGGCGCGTCCCAGGGCGCGGGAGTTGGCGGTCCACAGCGCGATCAGCTCGGGGTCTCCGCGGAAGTCCAGGTAGTCGGGCTCGGGGCGCTCCAGGAGGACCTCGCAGCCGGTCGCGAGCGCCCCGGCACGGAAGCACGCCTCGACGCGCTCGCGGAGCTCCCGCAGGTCCTCGGCGGCCAGCGCCCGGATCTCGTACTCCGCCGTCGCCCGCGCCGGTATCGCGTTGGGCGCGGTCCCGGCCCCGGTGGTGATGCCGTGCACGCGCCACTCGGGCGGGAGCTGCTGGCGCAGCAGCCCCAGGGCGACCTGGGCGACCGTGAGCGCGTCGGCGGCGTTGCGGCCCTCGTGCGGGTTGAGGCTGGGATGTGCGCTGCGCCCGGTGTACGTGACGTTCAGCGTGCCGAGCGCGAACGAGCGGAAGTCCGCCATCTCGAACGGGCACGGGTGCACCATCATCGCCGCGTCCACCCCGTCGAACGCCCCGGCCTCCAGCATCAGCGCCTTGCCCGCCCCGCGCTCCTCGGCGGGCGTGCCCAGCACCCGTACGGTCAGGCCCAGTTCATCGGCGAAGGGCGCCAGGCCCAGCGCCGCGCCCACGCCCGCCGCCGCGATCAGGTTGTGGCCGCAGGCGTGGCCCAGGCCGGGCAGCGCGTCGTACTCGCAGGCGATGGCCACGGTCAGCGGCCCGGAGCCGACGCTGGCGGCGAACGCGGTGTCGAGCCCGTAGGCGGGCGCCTCGACCGCGAACCCGGCCTCGCGCAGCGCCCCGGCGCACCACTCGGCCGCCCGGTGCTCGGTGAACGCGGTCTCGGGGTGGGCGTGGATGCGCCGGCTCAGGCCGGTCAGCTCCGCCGCCCTCCCGGTCACCTGCGCGCGTATCGCGGACTTGAGTTCGCTCAGGGGGCGGCGCTCGCGGCCGAGGGTGGCGGTCATGGTCTCCGGCTTCTCCGTCTTCATCTGCTGCGTCGACTGCTGCGTCGACTGATTGATCGGCACGGGGCTGTTCTTCATCCGCGTGTCGGTCTTCGTCCGTCCGTCGTGGACTTCCGCGACGTGAACATAGCTTAGGCTTACCTAAGTGCTCATGGTGGGTGCCCGCTGTCGGCTGGGTTCCTTTCTTCCCGGAGGAGTTGTCGCACTTATGGATCAGCTGGATCAGCGTCCGGACGCTTTCCGTCTGCTCGCCGCGCAGGCCGGTGTCCACTTCGCCCACCAGCTGGCCGGTGACGGCACGGCGCTCAACACCGCCGACGTGGTGGAGATCGACGGACCGCTGGACCAGGCGCTGTTCCTGCGGGCCCTGAACCGGACCGTCGCCGAAGCAGACACCCTGCGCCTGCTGGTGGACGAGGCCGACGGCGAGCCCGTCCAGAGCGTCCGCCCCGTCCGCGAGGACGAGGTCCTGCTCCTCGACCTGCGCGCCACCACCCCGGATTCCCCCGACTCCCCGGGCTCTCCGGGCCTGGCCACCACCGCCCGCGAGCGCGCCGAGGCGTGGATGCGCGCCGACCTCACCCGGCCCGTCGACCTGACGGCCGACGGCGGCCTGATGACCCAGGCCCTGATACGCGTCGACGACACCACCCACTGGTGGTACCAGCGCGCCCACCACGTCGCCGTCGACGCCTACGCCCTCCAGCTCATCGGCCGCCGCGTCGCCGAGCTCTACGCGGCCGGGGCCACCGGCACCCCCGAAGAGGCGCTGCCGCCCTGCCAGTTCGTCCCCCTCGCCCAGCTCGTCGCCGAGGAGGCCGCCTACCTCGCGGGCGAGGGCCACGCCATCGACCGGGACTTCTGGGCCGAGCGCATGAAGGGCGCCGGGGAACCCGCGACCTACGCCACCGGCAGCGTCCCCGCGCCCGCCCAGGACGCCGGCCACCTCCACAAGGGCCACACCGACCTCCCCGCGGGCACCCTCGACCGCCTCACCAAGGCCGCGAACGCCGCCAAGGCCACCTGGGCCGAACTCGTCATCGCCGCCGTCGCCGGACACCTCCACCGGATCACCGGCGCCGAGGACGTCGTCCTCGGACTCCCGCTGACCAACCGCAGGGGCCCCGCCGCCCTGCGCACCCCCGCCATGACGGTCAACGTCCTGCCGCTCCGCGTCGCCGCCCGCCCCGACGACACCGCCGCCGCCCTCCTGCGCCGCGTCGTCCTGGAGATCCGCGCCGTCCGCCGCCACCAGCGCTACCCCCAGGCCGACCTCCGCCGCGACCTCGGCCTCTCCACCGCCGCGGACCAACTGACCGGCCCCATGGTCAACATCAAGCCCTTCGACGCCGACCTGGACTTCGCCGGACTCCCCGGCACCGTGCGCAACCTGGCCGCCGGTCCCGTCGAGGACGTCGCCATCGGTGCCGCGCCCACCCGCGACGGCGCCCTGCGCCTCACCTTCGACGCCCACCCCCAGCGCTACGCGTACGACGAACTCCTCGGCCACCGCACCACCTTCCTCACCTACCTCGACAACCTCACTGACCTCCTCCTCACCGACCCCGACCGCCCCCTGGGCACCCTCGACCTCCTCGACGCCGACCAGCTGCTGCGGGCCACCGCCGGGCGCACCGAGCCCGCCGCCCCGGCCACCGTCCCGGCGGCCCTCGCCGCCCAGGCCGCCCGCACCCCCGACGAGACCGCCGTCCGCGCCGCCGACGGCACGCTCACCTTCGCCGGGCTCGACGCCGCCGCCAACCGCCTCGCCCACCACCTCGTCGCCCACGGCATCACCCCCGGCACCCCCGTCGCCCTGGCCCTGCCGCGCGGCGCCGACATGCCGGTCGCCTTGCTCGCCGTCCTCAAGGCCCGCGGCGTCTGCCAGCCCCTCGACCTGCACCACCCCCCGGCCCGCACCCTCGCCCTCCTCCAGGACGCGCGGCCCGGCTGCGTCGTCGGCACCGCCGCCACCCTCGCCGCGCTGCCCGAGCACGGACTCCCGGTCCTCGCCCTCGACTCCGGGGCCACCCGCGCCGCCCTCGCCGGGGCCCCCGCCGACGCGCCGCCCGCCGAGGCGACCCCCGAGGATCCGGCGTACGTCATCCACACCTCCGGCTCCACCGGCCGCCCCAAGGGCGTCCTGGTCGCCCACGGCTCGCTGGCCAACCTGCTCGCCGGACACGCCACCGACCACATCGAGCCCGCCGTGGCCCGCACCGGGCGCTCCCGCCTGCGGGTCGCCCACAGCGCCTCGTTCGCCTTCGACGCCTCCTGGGACCCGCTGCTCTGGATGGTCCACGGCCACGAGCTGCACCTGCTCGACGACGCCACCTACCGCGACCCGGCCGCCCTCGCCGCGTACGTGGACACCCACCGCGTCGACTACCTCGACGTCACCCCCTCCTATGCCGAAGCCCTCCTCGCCGAGGGACTCCTCGACGAGCACCGCCACCACCCCGCCGTCATGGTCGTCGGCGGCGAGGCCGTCCCGGCCGCCCTCTGGCAGCGGCTGACCGCCGTCGACGGCCTGCACGCCGTCAACCTCTACGGCCCCACCGAGACCACCGTCGACGCCTACTACTGGACCGGCCCCGACGGCCACGGCTTCCCCGTGCGCGCCTCTCGCGCGTACGTCCTCGACCACAGCCTGCGCCCCGCCCCCGACGACGTCCCCGGCGAGCTGTACGTCGCCGGAGCCTGCCTGGCGCTCGGCTACCTGGGACGCCCCGACCTGACCGCCGAACGGTTCGTCGCCGACCCGTTCGCCGCGCTGCACGGCGAGAGCGGCGGACGCATGTACCGCACCGGCGACCTGGTGCGCCGACGCCCCGACGGCGCGCTGGAGTTCCTCGGCCGCACCGACGACCAGGTCAAGATCCGCGGCTTCCGCATCGAGCCCGGCGAGGTGCACGCCGTCCTGGCCGCCCACCCCGACGTCGCCCAGGCCGCCGTCATCGTCCGCGACACCGCCGTCGGCAAGCGCCTGCTCGCCTACGCCGTCCCGCACCCCGGCACCACCGCCGACCCGGCCGCCCTGCACGCCCACCTCGGGGCAGCCCTGCCCGCGCACATGGTCCCGGCCGCCGTCACCCTGCTCGACGCCCTGCCGCGCACCGCCAACGACAAGCTCGACCAGCGCGCGCTGCCCGACCCCGAGACGGCCCCCACCACACCGGCCGCCCGCGCGGACCTGCCCCCGCACACCGACACGGTCGCCGACCTCTTCGCCGAACTCCTCGGCCTGGACGCCTCACCCGCCCCCGACACCGGCTTCTTCGACCTCGGCGGCCACTCCCTGCTCGCGGCCCGCCTCGCCGCCCGCGTGCGCACCGCGCTCGGCGTCGAACTCGGCATCGCCGACGTCTTCCGTCAGCCCACGCCCGCCGGTATCGCGGCACTGATATCGGCCCAGGAGCCGGACACCTCCGGCACCCCCGCACCACCCCTCGCGCGCGTCCCCCGCACCGAACACCTCCCCCTGTCACCCGCCCAGCAGCGGCTCTGGTTCCTGCACCGTCTCGAAGGCCCCAGCCCCACCTACAACATCCCCCTCATCCTCGACCTCGAAGGGCCCCTGGACACGGACGCGCTGCAGCTCGCCCTGCACGACCTGGCGGCGCGCCACGAGACTCTTCGCACCGTATATCCGACCACTGACAACGCCGCGGACAACGGCCTCGACGCGTCCGCTGCCACCGGCCCCCACCAGCGCATACTCGACGCGGAGGACCCGCTGGCCAAGCCCGTGCTGCACCGCGCCGCCCCCGGCCTCACCCTGCGCGACGCGGTACGCCACAGCTTCGACCTGGCCGCCGAACCACCCCTGCGCGCCACCCTCTTCCGACATGCCTCGGAGCTCCCGCACGCCCCGAAGCCCCCGCACGCCCCGGAGCCGCAGGACGCCGAGCAGCGCCACACGCTCCTCGTCCTCCTGCACCACATCGCCGGCGACGGCGCCTCCACCACCCCCCTCGCCCGCGACCTGGCCACCGCCTACGGCGACCGTGCCGCCGGCCGCGTGCCCGGCTTCGCCCCGCTGCCCGTGCAGTACGTGGACCACGCCGCCCACCAGCAGCGGCTGCTCGGCACCACCAGCGAGCCCACCGACCTCGCCCGCACCCAGCTCGCGTACTGGAAGCAGACCCTCGCCGGCCTGCCCGACCAGCTCGAACTGCCCACCGACCGGCCCCGGCCCGCCCTCACCTCCCACCACGGGGACACCGTCCCCTTCGCCCTGGACGCCGCCGCCCACGACGCGCTGCGCCGCCTCGCCCTCGACCACGGCGCCAGCGTCTACATGGCCGTCCAGGCCGGGCTCGCCACCCTGCTCACCCGGCACGGCTGCGGCACCGACATCCCCCTCGGCACCCCCGTCGCCGGCCGCGACGACGACACCACCGCGGGGCTCGTCGGCTTCTTCACCAACACCGTGGTCCTGCGCAACGACACCTCGGGCGACCCCGCCTTCGCCGAACTCCTGGACCGGGTCAGGGCGGTGACCCTGGGCGCCCACGAGCACGACGCGCTGCCCTTCGACCACCTGGTGGAGCACCTCAACCCGGCGCGCTCGCTCGCCCGCCACCCGCTGTTCCAGACGATGCTGGCCTGGCAGTCGCTGCCCGACGCCCAGTTCGCCCTCGGCCCCGGGGTCAAGGCGCGCATGGGCGCCACCCCCTCCGGCACCGCCAAGTTCGACCTCACCCTCAACGCCGGCGAACTGCCCGGCGGCGGCATCGGCGGATTCATCGAGTTCCGCACGGACCTCTTCGACCGCGCCACCGTCCAGGCCCTCTCCGAGCGCCTCGCCCGGCTCCTCACCGCGGCCGCGCACGCCCCCGCCACCCCGATCGGCCTGCTCCCGCTCCTCGACGAGGACGAGTACCGCACCGCGCTGTCCGCCCCGGCCCAGGCCCCGCTGTCCGAAGCGGACCGCACCCGGCCGACCACCACGGCCCCCACCCCGCCCACCCCGCCCACCGCACCGGACGCACCGGGCGCCGCGCACCAGGTCGCCACCACCCCCCGCACCCTCGCCGAGGTATATGAGGAGGCCGCGGCCCGCCACCCCGGCCGGGTCGCCGTCAGCTACGACGGCACCACTCTCACGTACGCCGAACTCTCCCAGCGCGCCCAGCAGTTGGCGCGGCTGCTCGCCGCGCAGGGCATCGGTCCCGGGCGCATCGTCGCCCTCGCGCTGCCCCGCTCCACGGACCTGGTCACCGGACTCCTCGCGGTGTCCCTCGCGGGCGCCGCCTACCTGCCGCTCGACCCGGACTACCCGGCCGACCGCCTCGCGTACATGCTCCAGGACGCCGCCCCCGCCGCCCTGATCACCGACACGGCCACCGCGCCGCGGCTGCCCGGGCACGACCTGCCCCTGATCACCGTCGACGGCGCCGCGGCCGACGCCCACCCGGCCGGACCGCTGGCCCAGCACGAGCGCACCCGGCCGCTGGACCCGCAGGACCCCGCGTACGTCATCTACACCTCGGGGTCCACCGGCCGTCCCAAGGGCGTCCTGGTCTCCCACCACAACGTCACGCGCCTGTTCACCTCCACCGACCACTGGTTCGGCTTCGGCGCCGACGACGTGTGGACGCTCTTCCACTCGTACGCCTTCGACTTCTCCGTCTGGGAGTTGTGGGGCGCGCTCCTCTACGGCGGCAAGGTCGTCGTCGTACCGCACCTGACCAGCCGCGACCCGCACGCCTTCCGCCGGCTGCTCGCCGAGGAACGGGTCACCGTCCTCAACCAGACGCCCTCGGCCTTCTACCAGCTAGCCGCAGCCGACCGCGAGGACGACACCGAACTCGCCCTGCGGTACGTGGTGTTCGGCGGCGAGGCGCTCGAACTCGGGCGCCTGGACGACTGGTACGACCGGCACGCCGACGACGCGCCCGTCCTCGTCAACATGTACGGCATCACCGAGACCACCGTGCACGTCACCCACTTCGCCCTCGACCGCGACACGGCCGCGGCGTCCACGTCGAGCACCATCGGTGTCCCCATCCCCGACCTGCGCGTCTACGTCCTCGACGCGCACCTCCAGCCCGTGCCGCCCGGCGTCACCGGCGAGATGTACGTCGCCGGAGAAGGCCTCGCCAAGGGCTACCTCGGCCGCCCCGACCTCACCGCCACCCGCTTCGTCGCCGACCCGCACGCCCACCTCTTCGGGGAGTCCGGCGTCCGCATGTACCGCTCCGGCGACCTCGCCCGGCGCCGCGCCGACGGCACCCTGGAGTACTTCGGCCGCGCCGACCAGCAGGTGAAGATACGCGGCTTCCGTATCGAACTCGGCGAGATCGAGGCCGTGTTGGCGGGCCACGAGGCCGTCTCCGACGTCGCCGTCATCGTCCGCGAGGACACCCCCGGCGACCGTCGCCTCGTCGGCTACGCCGTCCCCGCGCCCGGCACCGGCACCACCGGCGCCGACCTGCGCGAGCACGCCGCCCGCGAACTGCCCGTCCACATGGTCCCGTCGGCCGTCGTGCTGGTCGACCGGCTGCCCCTCACCAACAACGGCAAGCTGGACCGCAAGGCCCTGCCCGCCCCCGATCGCCCTGCCGGCACCGGCGCAGGACGGGCCCCGCGCACCCCGCGCGAGGAGCAGCTGTGCGCCCTGTTCGCCGAGGTCCTCGGCGCCGAACGCGTGGGCGTGGACGACAACTTCTTCGACCTGGGCGGCCACTCGCTGCTCGCCGTGCGCCTCGCCGAGCGCGTCAAGGCGGCGCTCGGGGCCGAGGTGTCCATCAGCACCGTCTTCCAGTCGCCCAGCCCGGCGGCGCTCGACGCGGCCCTGGACGCGGTGCGCCACGACGACCCGCTCGACGTGCTGCTGCCGCTGCGCCCGGCCCGCCCCGGCGACCGCTCACCCGTCTTCGCCGTCCACCCGGCGGGCGGACTCGCGTGGTGCTACGCCGGGCTCATCCGCCACCTGCCCGCCGACGTGCCCCTCTACGGCCTCCAGGCCCAGGGCATCGGGCCCGCCACCCAGGGCGAGCCGCTGCCCACCACCCTGGAGGAGCTGGCCGCCCACTACGTCGCCCGCGTCCGCGAGGTGCAGCCCGCCGGGCCGTACCGCCTGCTCGGCTGGTCCACCGGCGGGATCATCGCCCACGCGATGGCCGCCCACCTCGAAGAGGCGGGCCAGCAGGTCGAGTTGCTCGCCGTCCTCGACGCCTACCCGGCCGAGGGGTTCCGCGAGCTGCCCGTCCCCGACGACGCGGAAGCGCTCGAATCCCTGCTCACCATGGGCGGTTACGGCCCCGACACCCTGGACGGCGCCGCACTCACCCTGCCGGGCGTCATCGACGTACTGCGCCGCGAGGGCAGCCCGCTGGCCTCCCTGGAGACGTCCACCTTCGACGCGCTGCGCGAGATCTACCTGCACGTCAACCACCTCGTACGGGCCTACGACCACCGGGTCCTCGACGCAGACGTGCTGTTCTTCCGCGCCACCGTCGACACCATCGACGACGCGCTCACCCCCGACACCTGGACCCCCTACGTCCGCGGGCGCATCGACAACACCGACGTCGCCTGCTCGCACAAGGACATGACCCTGCCCGAGCCGATCACGCACATCGCCCGCGTGGTCGCCGACCGACTGACCGAGCTGGAGAAGTGACACCGATGGCCACCAACAGCGGGGCGCCCGCCAATCCCTTTGACGCGCCGGGGCAGTTCCTCGTCCTGGCCAACGACCGCGCGGACGTGTCCCTGTGGCCGCTGTTCGCCGACGTGCCCGAGGGCTGGCACGCCGTGCACGGTCCGGTCGAGCGCCATGACGCCCTCGACTGGATCACGCGGCGCGCCGCCGAGGCGCCCACCCCGTGAGCGACCTCGTGGTGAAGCCGCGCATCCGGCCCAAGCTCGCCGTCGTCCTCGTCTACACGGCCGCGATGTGCATGAACGGCCTGGACTCGACGATCGTCAACCCGGCCCTGTTCACCATCGCGGGAGACTTCGGCCAGCCCGTCTCGGCGGCCAACACCGTCGAGACGGCCTTCCTGGTCGCGCTCGCCGTCGGCCTGCCGGTGGCCGGCTGGCTCGGCGACCGCTACGGCACCAAGCGGGTCTTCCTCGCTGCCCTGAGCGCGTTCACGGTCGCCTCCGCGGTGTGCGGCCTCGCCCCCGACCTGGTGACGCTGGTCGTCGCCAGGACCCTCCAGGGCCTGGCGGGCGGCCTGCTGACCCCGGTCGGCATGACGCTGCTGTTCCGGGCGTTCGCCCCGCACGAGCGGTCGAAGCTGTCCAAGGTGCTCATCGTGCCGACGGCGCTGATGCCCGCCCTCGGCCCGCCGCTGGGCGGCCTGCTCACCGAACACGCCTCCTGGCACTGGCTGTTCTTCGTGAACGTGCCGGTCGGCGCGGTCGCCGTGGCCATCGGCGCGATCGGGCTGCGCGAGCACGTGGAGGGCGCGGACGTGCCCTTCGACCGCACCGGCTTCTGGCTGGCCACGCCCGCGCTCGGACTGCTCACGTACGCGCTAGGGTTCGGGCCCTCGCGCGGCTGGACCGCGCCCGCCGTCCTGGTCTCGGCGGTCGTCGGCGTGGCACTCCTCGCCTTCGCCGTGACCCACCAACTGCGCGCGCCGCAGCCCTTGTTGCGGATCAGGCTGTTCGCCGACCGCTACTACGGCACCGCCTCGGTACTCGCCGCGCTGACGGCCGCGGGGCTGATGGGCGTGCTGTTCGTGCTGCCGCTGCTGTTCCAGGCGGCCCTGGGCGCCTCGGCCCTGGACGCGGGACTGAGTGTGTTCCCCGAGGCGGTCGGCCTGATGCTGGCCTCGCAGGCGGTCGACCGGCTGCTGCCCCGGCTCGGCCCGCGCCGTCTGACGGCCCTGGCGCTGCCCTTGGCGGCGGTGGTGTTCGGGGCGCTCGCGGTGCCGGGCGTGGCGGAGAACGCGTGGGTGGTCAGGGCGCTGATGTTCGCCATCGGCCTGGTGCTCGGCACGGCGGTCCTCACGGTGCAGCTGGCCGGGTTCGAGACGGTCGCGCCGCCCGACATGGGCCAGGCCATGGGCCTGTTCCAGATCGTACGGACCCTGGGCGGCGCCCTGGGGATCGCACTGTGCGCGGGCGTCGTCGGCGGCGGCGCGCACACCGTGGGGGAGGTGGACCCGGGCCCCTTCCGGACCGCCGTCTGGGTCACGGCCGCGCTGATCGCCCTGGGCACCCTGGTGGCGCTGCGCCTTCCGGCGACGGCGCCGGGGCCGCCGCCCTTCGACGACGAGGGCGACGACGATGACGACGAGGGGGCGGAAGCAGTGGAGGCGAAGCCGGCGGTGTGAGCCGGGTGTTGGGCGAGGGCCCCGTGCGCGTGATGCGTACGGGGCCCTTCGCCGTGCCGTCCTCGGGACACGTCATGCTCAGGCGTGCTTTCTCAGGACGCGGTGACCGCGCTCGCCCACTCGGCCGCGGTGTACGACGAGGAGAAGGTGAAGGCGCGCGGGGACGGCCCGTTGGCCCTCAGGTCGGCCAGCCGCTCCAGCGCCTCCTCGATCGTGGGTACGTGGCCGGCGGGCACCCACCAGAGCACCAGGTGGGGCTGAGTCGGCCTGACGAAGAAGTCCCGCCGCTTGCTCAGGACTTCGAGGTGGCCGCTGCGGTAGGTGAAGTCCCACAGCGCCTCCTGCGACTCCCACGTCGACAGGTTGACCATGAAGTCCTCGCCCGCCGGGCGCAGCCCCGTCGCGTCCGTCGCCCCCTCCTCCACGAGTCGCCAGACGAACCCGGGGGTCGCGTCTGCCGCCGCGTTGACGGCCGCGAGGTTGTCGACGAACGGGGCGAGGCGTGGGTGGTCGAGGGGGTGCAGGAGGGTCGCGACGTTCAGCTGGGCCAGGTGGGCGGCAGGCGTGAGCGAGGTCATGCCGCCATCCCAGCACGACCCGCTTTTCTATGTCAATGAAGTTAGTTTTTAGAAACCTCGACCGGCTCGACCACCACGCAGCACTCGCCCGGCCGCGCGTCCATCCGGGCGCGCACCGGCCCGTCCGTGCCCAACAGGCCCTCCAGGAGTGCCAGGTTCATGCCGCAGACCAGGGGCGGGTGGCTCTCGGCCACGGCGTGGAAGGGGCAGTTGCGCAGCCGGACGGCGGGCATCCCGGTGTCCGCGGACTCCTCGCGGTGGGGCTCGTAGCCCCGCGCGGCCAGGAGTTCCGCGGCGCGGTCCAGATCGGCGCAGGGCGCCGCCGAGGCGCGCAGGGCCTCGCCCCGGCGGCGGGCGGCGGCGCGGAGTTCGGCGTCGAGGCCCGCGGCCTCGGCCGTCTCGGCGAGCAGCTCGGCGGCCGTGCGGTAGTCGCGCGCGGGCAGCGAGAAGGACCGCTCGTCCCGCGACCGCGTGTACACCTTGGCCGGCCGGCCCGCGCCGGGGCCCGAGCGGCCGGTCAGGCGGCGGCTGCCGCTCTCCAGCAGACCGGCGTCGGTCAGCTTGTCCAGGTGGTGCGCGGCCAGGGTCCGGGCCACCCCGGCCGCCTCGGCGGCCTCGTTCCGGCCGACCTCGCGGCCCTGGGCGGCCACGTACTCGTACAGGCGGCGCCGGACCGGGTCCTGGAGCGCCGCGATCGCGTCGATGTCCTTCACGCGGCCATTCTAGGAACAACGCGGATTGGCGATAGAGCGGGCGGACCCGCCCCCTCCGCGCCCCGCCTCCCCTCAAGCCCCCAGTAGCCGCACCAGCCCCGACGCGAGGCCGCCGCGCCAGCAGGCGTAGTCGTGGCCGCCGTTGAACTCCTCGTACGAGAAGTCGTAGCCCCTGGTCCGCAGCACGTCGCGCAGGCGGCGGTTCTCGCCGAGGAGCATCCACTCCTGGAGGCCGACCTCCAGGTGCAGCCGGACCGGGCGGCGCTCGGACTCCGCGTACTGCCGCGTCAGCCACTCCGCGCCCAGCTCCGGGTCGTCCGGCCACCAGAAGGAGCCCGACTGCGACAGGGCGAGGCCGAAGCGGTCGGGGCGGCGGTGGGCGGCGAAGGCGGCGGTGAGGCCGCCCGCGCTCTGCCCGGCGACGACCGTGCGCGCCGGCTCGCGCGAGGCCCCGAACTCCGTGGCCGCCCAGGGCAGCAGGGTGTCCGCGAGCCAGTCGACGAAGCCGCCGTTGCAGCTGAGGTCCACCATCCGGTTGCCCATGGTGTCCACGAGCAGGGTCACGGCCGGTGCCAGCGCGCCGTCGGCGTACAGCCCGTCCAGCATGTCGCCCACGCCGAGCACCGGACCCCACATCTCGCCGTCGAGCAGCACCGCGACCGGGTAGGGGCCGCCCGCCGGGTCGTGGCCCGGCGGCAGGTGCACCTGGAGGGTGCGGCCGTCGACGCTCGCCGTGCGCAGGGCGCCGCGCGCGATGCCGGGTCGGCGCGCCGCGTGCGGCTGGGCGGGGGAGTCGGGCAGCGACACCACGGAGGCGGGGGAGCGGCCGTCGCGCGAGGGCAGCGCGGGCTCCCGGTTGAGCGGGTCGGGCAGCGCCCGGTCGAGCACGCCCAGCCAGGCGTCCCGGTCGGTGCGCAGGATCTCCTCGCGCCCGCCGTGGCCGGGGTGGAACTGGTACGAGGCCCGGTGGTCGGCCCGCAGCCGGTGCTCGATCGCCCACACCGAGGTGTCCGGGAGCCGCCGCATCAGGTGCGGGGCCAGGTCCCCCGCGTGGCGGTCGCGGTCGGTGACCGTGTGGACCAGGGCGAGCACGTCGGTGGCGGGGTGCGCGGGGTCGTCCCGCCACAGGAAGGTGACCAGCCGGTGGTCGGCCGCGCCCTCGGGATCGGGCTCGACGAGCGGGGTGCCCAGCGCCTCGACGCGGAGCCAGAACTGCTCCTCGGCGCCCGGCACCCCGCCGCTCACGCCGTCGGCGAGGGCCCTGAGGAGGGGGCTGCGGAGTGCGGTCATGGGGTTCGTACCTCTCGGATCGGTGCGGTGCCAGGGGGAGGGGGCCGGCGGGGCGGGCGGTGATGCGGGGCCCAGGGGCCCGTACGGGTCTGATGGGGACTCAGGGCGGCCGTACGGGTCTCATGGGGCCTCAGACCCGAACTTGGTCTCAGGAGGACTCAGACCCGCGTCGCCGCCGAGCGCCCCAGCAGCACCCACAGCAGGAAGGGGCCGCCCAGGACGGTGGTGACGATGCCGACGGGGAGTTCGGTGCCGGAGAAGACGATCCGGCCCACCGTGTCCGCGGCCACCACGAGCAGCGCCCCGGTCAGCATCGAGCCGAGCAGCGGCACCCGCTGGGGCCCGGCCAGGCGCGAGGCGATGACCGGGGAGGCCAGGGCCACGAACCCGACGGGCCCGCAGATGCCGACGGCCAGGCCCGCGAGCGCCACCGCGAGCAGCATGCACAGGACCCGGGTGCGGCCGGGGACCGCGCCGAGGGAGGAGGCGCTGGCGTCGTCGAAGCGGAGGACGGCGAGGTGGCGGGCGGCGGCCAGGGCGAGCGGTACGAGGACGGCGAGGCCGACCAGGACGGGGACGGCGACGTCGTAGCCCCGGCCGTTGAGGCTGCCCGAGGTCCACACGTACAGCGAACTGGCGGAGTTGAGGGACCGCCGCGACAGGACGACCTGGGTGGCGGCGGAGGCCAGCGCGGACATGGCGAGGCCGACGACGAGCACCCGGTAGCCGCGCTGGCCGAGCCCGCCGGAGACGGCGGTGACGACCAGCACCGCGACGAGCGCGCCGATCGGGCCCGCCCACCAGGCGCCGAAGGTGCCGCTCGCGCTGAGCGAGACGGAGAGCAGGACGGCCGCGGTGGCGCCGTCGTTGACGCCGAGGAGTTCGGGGGTGGCGAGCCGGTTGCGGGCCAGCGTCTGGGTCAGGCACCCGGCCAGGCCGAGCGCCGCGCCCGCGGCCAGCCCGGCCACTATCCGGCCGAGGCGGAACTTCTGCACCAGGAGCACGTCGAAGCGGTCGCCCTGCCCGAACACCGCCTGGAAGGTGCGCTCCACGCTCATCTCGCTCTGGCCCGCGTACGCGGAGAGCGTGACGGCGACGAGCAGTGCGGCGGCCAGGCCGAGCGAGGCGATCGCGGCCCGCCGGTTGACCAGGAAGGACAGCGGGCCGCCACGCACCACCAGTGGTTCGCCGGAGCGCGGGCGGCGTGGCGCGCGGCGGGGGAGCGGCAGCAGGCGGCGGCCGGGGCCCGCGGGGCGCTCGGCGGTGGCCGGGTCGGTCATGCCCATGGCCGCGAGGTGGCGGGAGCGGACGATGCCGATGAGGACGGGGGCGCCGATCAGGGCCACGATCACGGAGACGGGCGCCTCGAAGGGGCGGGAGACCACGCGGGCCGCGACGTCGGAGACGGTCAGGACGCAGCCGCCGATCAGCCCGGCGAGCAGCAGCCGGGCGCCCAGGCGGGTGCCGGTCAGCGAGCGGGCGAGGAAGCCGGCGAGCAGCCCGAGGAAGGAGATGGGGCCAGCGAGGGCGACGGCGGCGGCGGTGAGCAGGGTGACGCCCGCGGCGACGACGGTACGGATCAGGGGCGGGCGGTGGCCGAGGCTGCGGGCCAGGTCGTCGCCGAGCGCGAGCGCGGACAGCGGGCGGACGACCAGCAGGGCGACGAGGAAGCCGACGGCCAGGACGGGGGCGAGGCGGGCCAGTTCGCCGAAGCCCTCGACGCCCGCGAGGGAGCCGAGCACCCAGAACCGGAAGCGGTCGTACGTCTCCGCCGAGTTGACCACGATGACGCTGGTCAGACCGCCGAAGGTGGCGCCGAGCGCGGATCCGGCGAGGACCAGGCGCATCGGTGAACCGCCGCCCCTGCGGCCGGAGACCAGCAGCACCAGGCCGCTGGCCACGACCGCGCCGGTGAAGGCGCAGACCAGGTAGGCGAAGCCGGAGTCGAGGCCGAGCAGCGCGATGCCCGCGACGACGCCGAGCGAGGCACCCGCGTTGACGCCGAGGAGTCCGGTCTCGGCCAGCGGGTTGCGGGTGACGGCCTGCAGGAGGCAGCCCGCCACGCCCAGCGCGGCGCCCACCAGGAGCGCGGTGAAGGTGCGCGGCAGGCGCAGGTCCCCGACGACGAGGGAGAGCCGGGCGTCGGCGCGGGCGCCGTGCCGGTCGAGGAGGTAGTCCAGGACGCCGGAGGGGCCGACTTCGCCCGCGCCGACGCTCAAGGAGAGGACGAACAGCGCGAGTACGGCGAGCGAGAAGCCGAGGACCGCGAGGGTCACGGTGCGGCGCGAGCCGTCGGCCGGCGCGGCCTCCGGGGACCCCGGGTACGGCTCGGGTACGGCCGCGTTCTCGTACGCCTCGGGTTCGTTCGTCAACACCCCCGAAGAGAGGGGTCGTTGGGACGAAGGTCCCGGCGTGTCCTCGCGCTGGATCTGCATAAGGTGAGGCTAGCCTAACCTTTTGTGCGTGCGGCGCGCTCCCCGGATCGCTCCCCGGATGACTTCCGGATCGCCTCCGGTGCGCGCCCGGATCGCCCCTCGGGTCGCCCGGTCGCTCACCGGAACGCTCGCCGGGTGTTCGCCCCGTGGTCGCCGGAGCGTGCGGACTGGGCATCGTCTGTGCATTAGGTTAGGCTCACCTAACAACAGGGAGGTCGCTCATGCCTGAGCACATACCGGCCGGCGACGCCGAGTTCGCCGGTCGCACCGCGCTCGTGACCGGAGCCGGACAGGGCATAGGCGGCGCCGTCGCGGAGGCCCTCGCGGCCCGGGGCGCCCACGTCGTCGCCACCGACCGGGACGCCCGCGGCATCGACGCGCTCGCCGCCGACTGGGCCGAACGGCGCGCCAAGGACGGCGGCTCGGCGCCCGGCGCCATCACCGCCAGGGTCATGGACGTCGCCGACGCGGCGGCCGTGGAGGACACCGTCGGCTGGGTCGAGGACACCCACGGCCCGCTCGCCGTCCTCGTCAACGTCGCGGGCGTGCTGCGCCCCGGCCACGCCGCCGAAGTCACCGACCGGGACTGGGCCGACACCTTCGCGGTGAACGCCACCGGCGTCATGAACACCTCGCGCGCGGCCGCCGCCCGGATGCGCCCGCGCGGCAGCGGGTCCATCGTCACCGTCGGCTCCAACGCCGCCGGGATCCCCCGCACCGGCATGGCCGCCTACGCCGCCTCCAAGGCCGCGGCCCACGCCTACACCAAGTGCCTCGGCCTCGAACTCGCCCGCACCGGCGTGCGCTGCAACGTCATCGCCCCCGGATCCACCGACACGGCGATGCAGCGCGCCCTGTGGGCCGACGACGAGGCCCCGCGCCGCGTGATCGACGGCGACCCCGCCACGTACCGCACCGGCATCCCCCTCGGGCGCATCGCCGACCCGGGGGACATCGCGGAAGCGGTCGTCTTCCTCGCCTCCGACCGCGCCCGCCACATCACGATGCAGGAGCTGTACGTCGACGGCGGCGCCACCCTGCGCTGACCCCGCGCGCCTCCCCGCGAGCACCAACCAGCCCCGCCAGCACCCCGCACCACCCCGCGCGCACCCCTCCGGGCGCGGGTCCACCCGAGAATTGGAGCCCCCGGTGTCGACGGCACCCGATGTCGCCACGCACGTCCCCCTCGCCGAACCGGCCCACCCGGCCGTAGGCGCCGCCACCACCCTCATGGCGGACTACCGTCCCGGCGCGCGCTTCCTCGGCACGCCCACCCGCACCCTCGTCGGGCACGGCGTGCACAGCGAAGTCCCGCACGACGAGCGCCCGTTGGGCGAGCGCGTCGCCGACACCCTGGCCCGCGCCAAGGCCCAGGGCCACCACGCCCCGGTCATGGGCGCCATCGCCTTCGACCACACGGCCCCGGCCGCCCTGGCGATACCCGACCGGGTGCGCACCGCCCCGCCGCTGGCCGCGGACCCGCTCATCGCGCTGCCCGCCGACGCGCCCGAGGACGTCGACTGGCAGCTGCGCCAGGTCCCGGCGCCCGAGGAGTACGGAGCCGGGGTCGCCGCCGCCGTCGAGCGCATGTGGCGCGGCGAGTTCAGCAAGGTCGTGCTCGCCCGCACCCTCGAACTGACCGCGCCCGAGCCGCTGGACCTGCCCGCCATGCTCCAGCGCCTGGCCCGCCGCGACCCCAACGGCTACACCTTCGCGCTGCCCACGGCCCCCGGCCGCACCCTGATCGGCGCCAGCCCCGAACTCCTGGTCTCCCGCCACGGCACCCGGGTCGTCGCCAACCCGCTGGCCGGCTCCACCCCGCGCAGCGACGACCTCGCCGAGGACGTCCGGCGCGCCGCCGCTCTCCTGGAGTCCGCCAAGGACCTGCACGAGCACGCCGTCGTCGTCGACGCCGTCCACCAGGCCCTCGCCCCGTACTGCGCCGAACTCGTCGTCCCCGCCGGGCCCACCCTGATCCGCACCGCCACCATGTGGCACCTCTCCACCACCGTCACCGGCACCCTCGCCTCCCCTGCCACCTCGGCGCTCGACCTCGGACTCGCCCTGCACCCCACCCCGGCGGTGTGCGGCACGCCCACCCCACTGGCCCGCGAGGTCATCCGCGAGACCGAGCCCTTCGACCGGGGCTTCTTCACCGGCATGATCGGCTGGGGCGACGCGAGCGGCGACGGCGAGTGGGTCGTCACCATCCGCTGCGCCGAGGCCGAGGAGCGCTCCCTGCGGCTCTACGCGGGCGCGGGCGTCGTCGCCGCCTCCGAGCCGGAGGCCGAGACCCGCGAGACGGCCGCCAAGTTCCGCACGTTCCTCGCGGCCGTGGGGGCCCGGCTGTGACGAACGACGCCGTGGCGTCCGCTTTGGTGACGCAGGATCAGAACCCCACCTGGCCAGCGGAGTTCGCGGAACGCTACCGCGCGGCGGGCTGGTGGCGCGGGGAGACCTTCGGCGGGATGCTGCGCGAGCGCGCCACCGCCCACCCGGACCGGACCGCGATCGTCGACCCGGCCACCGGACGCCGCTGGAGCTACGCCGAACTCGACGCGCGCGCCGACCGGCTGGCCGCCGGGCTGCTCGCGCGCGGGGTGGCCAAGGGCGACCGCGTCGTCGTCCAGCTGCCCAACACCGCGGAGTTCTTCGAGGTGGTCTTCGCGCTGTTCCGGATCGGCGCGCTGCCGGTCTTCGCGCTGCCCGCGCACCGCGACACCGAGATCCGCTACTTCTGCGCGTTCACCGAGGCCGTCGCGTACGTCATCGCGCCCGTGCACGGCGGCTACGACTACCGCGACCTCGCCGCCAGGACCAAGGCCGAAGTACCCACCCTGCGCCACGTGTTCGTGGCCGACCAGGGTGCCGGGGAGTACGGGGAGTACCCGGACGGCTTCGAGTCGCTGACGGGCGTCGCTGCCGACGCGACCGGCGTCGTCGCCTCTGAGGCCATCGGTCTCGCCGCCACCGGTGCGACCGGTCTCGTCGCCGGCGCCGCCACCGGCCCCGTCATCGCTGATGCCGTCGACGCCGACGGCCCGGCCCCCGGCGACCTGGCCTTCCTCCAGCTGTCCGGCGGCAGCACCGGCGTCCCGAAGCTGATCCCGCGGACCCACGACGACTACATCTACTCGCTGTGGGGGTCCAACGAGCTGTGCGGCGTGGACGAGGACAGCGTGTACCTCGTCGCGCTGCCCGCCGCGCACAACTTCCCGCTGTCCTCGCCCGGTTCGCTCGGCGCGCTGTACGCCGGGGCCCGCGTCGTGCTGTGCCCCGACCCGTCGCCCGAGACCGCGTTCCCGCTCATCGAGGCCGAACGGGTCACGATCACCGGCCTGGTTCCGCCGCTGGCGATCCTGTGGACCGAGGCGGCGGCGAAGACGCCCCACGACCTCGGCAGCCTGGACGTCCTCCTGGTCGGCGGCGCCAAGTTCAGCGAGGAGGCGGCCCGCCGGGTGCGCCCCGCGCTCGGCTGCACCCTCCAGCAGGTCTTTGGGATGGCCGAGGGCCTGGTCAACTACACGCGCCTGGACGACCCCGAAGAGGTCATCGTCACCACCCAGGGCCGGCCCATCTCGCCCGACGACGAGATCCGCGTCGTCGACGACGAGGACCGGGACCTGCCCGCCGGCGCCACCGGGCACCTGCTCACCCGGGGCCCGTACACCATCCGCGGCTACTGGCGCGCCCCGGAGCACAACCAGCGGGCCTTCACCCCCGACGGCTTCTACCGCACCGGTGACGTCGTCCGGGTCACCGGCACCGGGCACATCGTCGTCGAGGGCCGCGCCAAGGACCAGATCAACCGCGGCGGCGAGAAGATCGCGGCCGAGGAGGTGGAGAACCACATCCTGGCCCACCCGGGCGTCCACGACGCCAACGTGGTCGGCGAGCCCGACGACTACCTCGGCGAGCGCACCTGCGCGTACGTGATCCTCAAGCGGGACGCCGAGCCCCTGAAGCCGGTGGCGATCAAGCGGTTCGTACGCGAACGGGGCCTGGCCGCCTACAAGGTGCCCGACCGGGTGGTCTTCGTGGAGGCGTTCCCGCAGACCGGCGTCGGGAAGATCTCCAAGAAGGACCTGCGGGCGGACGCCGCCCGCACCACCACCCCGTAACGCGCCCCCGTTCCCTCCGCCCGTCCCGTAACGCACCTCCGCCCCCGACCACCCGCCCAGCCGAAACGGAAACCCCCCGCACCATGGCACTCCCCGCCGTCACGCCGTACCCGATGCCCGCCGCGGCCGACCTGCCCGCCAACCGGGTCGACTGGAAGATCGACCCGTCCCGGGCGGTCCTGCTCGTGCACGACCTGCAGAACCACTTCCTCACCGCGTACGACACCGGGGCCGAGCCGGTCCCGCAACTCCTGTCCCACACCGCGCAGTTGCGTGACCAGGCGCACGCAGCGGGCGTCCCCGTCCTCTACACCGCGCAGCCCGGCGGCCAGAGCCCCGAGGAGCGCGGCCTCCAGCAGGACTTCTGGGGACCCGGCCTGCCCGCCGACGCCCACCGCGCCGCCATCGCGGACCAGGTCGCGCCCGGCCCCGACGACACGGTCGTCACCAAGTGGAAGTACAGCGGCTTCGTCCGCACCGACCTCGCCGAGCGGATGGCCGCCCAGGGTCGCGACCAGCTGGTCATCACCGGCGTGTACGCCCACATCGGCGTCCTGATGACCGCCGCCGACGCCTGGATGCGCGACATCAAGGCCTTCGTCGTCGCCGACGCCGTCGCCGACTTCTCGGCCGACGACCACGCCATGGCGCTGCGGTACGCGGCCGGGCGCTGCGCGGTCGTCACCACCACCGAGGACGTCCTGTCCGCCCTGGCCACCGAAGGGGAGCGCTGACCACCATGGCCCTCACGCTGGAACGACTGCGCGCCGACGTCGCCGACCTGCTCGGCGAGGAGCCCGAGGACATCCCCGTCGACGAGAACCTGGTCGACTACGGCCTCGACTCGGTGCGGCTGATGGCGCTGGTGGCCCGCTGGCGCGAGGAGCACGGCATCACCACCGCCTACACGGACCTGGCCGAGCGCCCGGCCCTGGAGGAGTGGGTGAAGCTCCTGGGGCTCCCGGCCTGATCGGGGCGACGGGCCGCGGGGCCGGGCCGATCCGAGGACGGTCGCGGGCCCGGCAGCGGTCGCGGGGCCCGGGGGCGGGCGCGAGTCTGATCCGGGCGACGGGCCTGGGGGCCGCCGGCCCGATCCGGGCGACGGGCCCTGTCCGGCGGGGTGCCGGTGCTACGGTGAACTGATCGTTCGCCGAGCGCCTGGCGCGCCGAAACGGGAACGGAGTCGACGATGTCCGCCGCCGACGTGATCCTGTTCGACCTCGGGGGAGTGCTCTTCTGCGACCCCTGGGAGACCCTGCTGCTCACGCCCGGACGCGGACTCGCCGACCGGCTCGGCGTCCCGCGCGCGGACGCGGCGGCGGCCGGAACACTCCTGTGGCCCGAGTACTCCGTGACGCGACGTCAGGAAGCTGACTACTGGGCGGAGTTGTCCAAGGAGCTCGGTACGGCCCTGCCGGCGCCCCTGGTCGAGGAGGTCGAGCGCGAGCTGCTGCGGCCCAGCCCGTGGGCGCCGCGCCTGCTCGCGACGGCCGCCGCGACCGGGGCCGTCCTCGGCATCGCCTCCAACAACACCAGCTTCTGGTACGCCAAGCAGTTCGCCCGGCTCGGCCTGGGCGAGTGGATCGACCCCGGGCTCGTCTTCGTCTCCCAGGACCTCGGCGTCGGCAAGGGCGACCCGGGGCGCGGCCTGTTGGAGATCGCCGCCGAGGCCCTCACCGGGCGGCGCACCGCACTGGTCGAGGACCGGGAGCCCAACCTGCGCCGGGCGGCCTCGCTCGGGCTCGCCGCGCTCCCGTACGCGTACGAGCACGACCGGGACCGCTTCCCCGGCCTCCTCGCGTGCGGGACCGCACGGTGACGGCGGGGGAGGGCGGCCCACCGGTGGTGCCGGGGCAGGGCGCCCCGGAGTCCGGAGCCGCGGCGCAGGCCCGGTCGGCGGCGCTGCAGGCCCTGCTCACCGAGTACAACTCGCTGCGCCAGGAGAGCCTCCAGGCGATCACCAACCGCATCCAGATCATGAACTTCGCCTTCACCTCGCTGGCGGTGGTGCTGGCCGCGGTGCTCGGCTCCTCGATCTCGCGCGGCCTCGCGGTGCCGATCTGCCTGGTCTTCATCCCGGTGAGCGCGAAGGCGAGCCTGCTGATCTGGCTGGGGGAGTACCACCGCTCCCAGCGGGCCGGGCGCGGCGTCGCCGCGATCGAGCAGCGCGTCAACCAGCAGCTGGGCAGGCCCGGCCTGCTGAGCTGGGAGTCCGGCCTCATCTCCACGCGCACGCACATGAGTTACCCCTACGCGGCGACCGTGGCGTACATGCTCTCCGCCGGGGTCCTCGGCCACGTGGTGGGCATCTACTTCCTGGGCACCCTGGCCGCCGGGCACGGCACCCGCGTCACGGTCCTCGCCGTGGCGGGCGCCGTGCTCTACGCGGTGGTCCTGGAAGTGCTGTTCTTCCGCTTCTTCCGCCACCGCTGGCGCACCATCCGCGCGTTCTCGCACAACCAGTAGGCCCGCGCTCGCCGCTGTGACCTACTCCTGCGGCAGGTGCGTCCGCGCCTCCTCGTAACCCGCCTCCGCCGGGGTGTCGGCCGGCGCGTACACCAGGTTCAGGACGCCCGTGGTGAAGGTCTGCGAGGAGACCAGGCGCAGCGGGACCTTCGGGCCGTCCTCCGGGAACAGGCGCATGCCGGTGCCCACGACGACCGGGTGGACCAGCAGGTGCAGCTCGTCGAGCAGCCCGGCGGTGAGCAGCTGGCGCACCACCGAGACCGACCCGCTCAGCGAGATCAGGCCGCCCGGGTCCCGCTTCAGGGCCCTGACGCACTCGACGAGGTCGCCCTCGCCCTGCTCCGAGTTGCGCCACCGCAGGTCGAGCGCCCGGTGGGAGAAGACGATCTTGCGCACGTCGCCGAGCTGCTTGGCGAACCCGGCGTCCTCGCCCCCGGCCGCCTCGCGCTCCGGCCAGGCCCCGGCGAAGCTGTCGTAGGTGGTGCGGCCGAACAGCATGGTGTCGGCCGTGCCCAGGGTCGCGCCCACGGCCGCGCCCATCTCGTCGTTGAAGTACGGGAAGTGCCACTGGTCCGGTGCCTCGACCACGCCGTCGAGCGAGACGAACATTCCGGCGACGATCCTGCGCATGGGGTCCTCCACGGGGAGCGGGTCGGGAGCGGGACGCTCGCGGGGTACGACGCTCACGGGGGTACAGACCGCGCGGCGCCCCCGGACTCATCGCACTCCGCGTTCGAGTCTCGCACCGGGCCGCCCCGCCCGCCCCCGGGCCGCGAGCTCGGGACTTCCGGCACATGGACGCCCCGCGCGTGCGCCGCCTACCGTCGGGGCCATGACCTTCGCGAGCCCTGATCCGTTCTGGTCCCAGGCCGACAAGCACCTCGTCCGCTACGGCCCCGCCTTCACGCGCGAGATCGTCGAACGCGCCGAAGGCAGTTTCCTGTACACCGCCGGGGGCCGGAAGGTCCTGGACTTCACCTCCGGCCAGATGAGCTCCATCCTCGGCCACTCCCACCCGCGCATCGTGGAGACCGTCCAGCGCCAGGTGGCGAGCCTGGACCACCTCTACAGCGGCATGCTGAGCCGCCCGGTCGTCGACCTCGCGCGGCGCCTCGCCGAGACCCTGCCCGAGCCCCTGGAGAAGGTGCTCCTGCTCACCACCGGCGCCGAGTCCAACGAGGCCGCCATCCGGATGGCCAAGCTGGTCACCGGCAAGCACGAGATCGTGTCCTTCGCCCGGTCCTGGCACGGCATGACGCAGGCCGCCGCCTCCGCCACGTACAGCACCGGACGTAAGGGGTACGGCCCCGCCGCGCCCGGCAACCTCGCCATACCCGCCCCGCACCCCTTCCGTCCCGACTTCACCACCCCCGACGGCGGCCTCGACTGGCGGCGCCAGCTCGACTTCGGCTTCGACATGGTCGACGCCCAGTCCACCGGCAGCCTGGCCGCCTGCATCGTCGAGCCGATCCTCAGCTCCGGCGGGGTCATCGAACCGCCCGAGGGCTACTTCGCGGCACTGCGCGACAAGTGCCACGAGCGCGGCATGCTGCTGATCCTGGACGAGGCCCAGACGGGACTGTGCCGTACGGGCACGTGGTACGCGTTCGAGCGCGACGGCGTCGTGCCCGACGTCCTGACCCTCTCCAAGACCCTGGGCGGGGGACTGCCCCTCGCCGCCGTGGTGACCAGCGCCGCGATCGAGGAGGAGGCCCACGCGCGCGGCTTCCTGTTCTTCACCACGCACGTCTCGGACCCGCTGGTCGCCGCCGTCGGCAACACCGTCCTCGACGTGCTGGCCGAGGAACGGCTCGACGAGCGGGCGCGGGCACTCGGCGAGCACCTCCGGCGGGGCCTGCTCGACCTGGCCGACCGGCACGAGGCCGTCGTCGACGTCCGGGGCCGCGGCCTGCTCGTCGGCCTGGAGCTGGAGGCCGGCGGCGGTGCGGACGCCCGGGGCACCGACGAGCTCGGCGCCCGGGTCACCGCCCGCTGCCTGGAGCTGGGCCTGCACATGAACATCGTGCAGCTGCCCGGCATGGGCGGCGTCTTCCGGATCGCACCGCCGCTCACCGCCACGGAGGACGAGCTGGATCTCGGCCTGACGATCCTGGACAAGGCGATCGGGGACGCGACGGCCGCCGGAGGGTGACACGCCACCGGGGCGCCCGGGGGGCCGGTGACGCGGGGGCGGTGACACCAGGGCGCCGGAGGCCTCCGCCGGGGGCCGGTGACGGGGCCGTGCGCACGCGGCGACACCGAGGCGCCCGGCGCTGATGACGGCGCCGTGCGCACGCGCGTGCGCCGCCACCGTGCCTACACTGACGCGGCAGCCCTGCCAGGCCCACCCGACCTCCGAAGGGACGTGTACGGCGGTCCGGTCCCGGGTCCGCCGGCCCCGCCATGAACCACGCCCGTCCGCAGATCAGCGACGCACAGCGGCGCGCCGCACTCGTCACCCGGCACCTGCTCACCCCGCCCGCCCGCGCGGCCACCGCCGAACAGGTCGCCGACGCCCTGCTCGCGCTGCACGCCACCGACCCGTCCAGCGTCTACCTCAGCGTCGCCGCCCGCACCGCCGCGCCCTCGCCCGCCGACCTCGAACGCGCCCTGTACGACGAGCGCACCCTGCTGCGCATGCTCAGCATGCGGCGCACCATGTTCGTCGTCCCGCGCGCCCTCGCCCCCGTCGTCGACGCCTCCACCGCCCGCGCCGTCGCCGCCCGCGAGCGCAAGAACCTCCAGAAGGTCCTCGACGAGCAACTCGGCCACGACGCACGGTGGTTCGCGGCCACCGAACGGGACGTGCTGGCCGCGCTCACCGCACTCGGCGAGGCCACCGCCGCGCAGATCGCGGACGCCGTCCCCGCCCTGAAGGGCCAGATCACCATGGCCCCGGGCAAGCCGTACGAGACCAGGCCGCGCATCACCAGCCGCTTCCTGGGCGTCATGGCCGCCGAGGGCCGGATCCGGCGCGGCCGGCCCCTGGGCACCTGGGCCTCGTCCCAGTTCCGCTGGACCGTCGCCGAACCCCACCCCGAGCTCCCCGCCGACGACGCCAAGGCCGACCTCGCGGCCCGCTACCTGGGCGCCTTCGGGCCCGCCACCACCGAGGACCTGAAGTGGTGGACCGGCTGGACGGTCACCGACACCCGCAAGGCCCTGGCCCGCACCCCGGCCGTCGCCGTCGACCTCGCCTCGGGCCCCGGCCACGCCCTGCCGGACGACCTGGACCTCCCCGACGACGCCGCACCCGGCGCCGCGCTGCTCCCCGGGCTCGACCCCACGCCGATGGGCTGGCGCGGGCGCGACTGGTACCTCGACCCCGCCCACACCCCCGAACTCTTCGACACCAACGGCAACGTCGGGCCCACGGTGTGGTGGAGCGGCCGGGTCGTCGGCGGCTGGGCGCAACGCCCGGACGGGGAAGTCGTCGTGAGCCTGCTGACGGACCCCGGGCGCGAGGCCCGCGCCGCCGTCGACGCCGAAGTCGCCCGCCTGACCGACTACTTCGACGACATCCGGGTCCGCCCGAGCTTCCGCACCCCACTGGAGCGCAGGCTGTACGAGGGGTAGGCGCGCCGCGCAGGGCACCGCCCCCTTCGGCGTCAACGGCCGTCATCGACTACGGAGTTCATCGCTTGAGGGCGTCCCACATCGCGGGGTCCGAGCGGCCGTCCAGCGCCCACAGGGTCAGCTTGCGCACCCCGGCCCGGTCCGTCTCGCGCACCAGCGCGGCCAGGCTGCCCGCGTCCTCGTACCACACGACGCGCCGCGCACCCTTGTCGTCCCGGTAGCGCAGGTACGGGGTGCGGGACGCCGGGTCGACCCGGCGGGGCAGACCGAGGGCGCGGCGCCGCGCGTCCGCCCCGGCCCAGTCGGTGCTCCCCGCCCGCTTGTCCGGCGCGTCCAGGTTCCAGTCCCAGCCGTGCAGCGGCAGGGACATCTCCAGCTTGGCGAGCGGGACGCGGGCCGTCGCGTACCGCAGGATCGAGCGGTACCAGCCGGGCGTGGTCAGCGGACCGGGCGCGTCCAGCGGCCCGTGCAACTGGTAGCCCATGATCCGCAGCCGGTCCACGGACCGGCCGAGGCGGGCGTAGTCGAAGACCCGGTGCCACTCGCCGAGGGCCGTGGCTTGTTCGTCGTCGGCCGTGCGGTACATCACGGTGACCGTGCAGGTCTTGCGCACCGCGTGCAGCCGCTCGCACAACTCGGCGACGAACGTGGCGTACCCGGCGGCGAGCCGGTCGGCCTGGGCCGCGTCGGCCGCGGCGCTGAACCGCTCGTAGTCCAGGTCGAGTCCGTCGTACCCGGGACGGGACGCGATCCGCACCAGCGCGTCGACGTGCCGCCCGCGCGCGGCCGGATCGGCGAGCATCGCGTCCATCCCGGCGGCCTTCATGGTCTCGGTCACGGTCGGCACGACGCGCAGCCCGGCCTTCCGCAGCGCACGCACCACGGCCGGGTCCTCCGCGCCCTCGTGCGCCACGACCGTCGAGGGGCCGCTCGCGTCGTACCAGAACGGGCTGATCACCTCCATGTCCCGGGCGTGCCGCACCGCGTCGGCGAGCCCGGGCCCGGTCGTCCAGTACGGCAACCAGGCGGACACGGAGCGGTGCGGCGCCTCCGGCGGCGCCACCGACGCGCCGAGGAGGAGGGGGAGTGCCGCGCAGGCGAGGAGCGCGCGGAGCGGGCGGGATCCGGTTCTCATCCGGGCACCGTGCCACGTCCACCCTCGGGGCCCGCGGCGACGCGCCTCGGACCGGGTCCGGGATGCCTCGTACGAGGAACGCCGGGCCCGGCCAACGCAACCGGTGGGGCTCGTGTTCCCCGGCTACCGCATCCGGTGCCGCTCTGTGTGCCCCGGTCACCGCATCCAGTGGCGTTCCGTGGTCCATCCCGTCAGCCGCCGGGCCCGGCCGTCGTCGGCCGTGCCGTCAGGACCGAAGCGGCCCCCGGCCGCCACGAGCCGCAGCCCGTCCACCGCGGGCTCAAGGCGCACCCCCACGTGCCACGGATGGCGCGACACCTCTCCGTCCAGCCAGGACAGCACCCGATCCCGGGTGTCGTCCGGGCACAGTGACAGGTGGAACAGCATCTGCCGCCAGGCGTACGCCGCGTCCTTGATGGTCGCCAGCGGGCGCGGCTGGTGGTGCGCCTGGTCCGCGAGCCGGCACACTGCCGTGAAGCTGCGGCGCGCCAGCTCCTCCCAGCCCGGCTCCGGGGCGATCCCGACCCGGGACACCAGCAGCGCCAGGTTGTGCGTGGTGAGGATCTGCGACTGCTCGATCACCTTGCCGTTGGCCGCCACGGACCACGACGACGTGCGCCCGCCCGCCCGCTCGGCGCACAGGCGCGCGAACCCGGGCGAGGTCCGCACCCCGGGAGCGCCCCGGCCGGACGCCTCCGCCTCCGCGAGGGCGCGCACCGCCGCGTAGTCGATCCCGTAGTAGCGCTCGTAGAGCGAGCCGCCCAGCAACTCGGCTGCGACCACGGCGGCTTCGAGGAACTTCGGGGTGAAGGCCCCCTCGAAGATGTCCGCGGCCAGCTCCTCCACCAGTGGCGCGCGCAGACCCGCCTGCCGGGCCAGCGCGGACAGCTCCCGCACCAGCGGATTCGGCAGGATCGTCGCGGGGAACGCCCGCACGGCCAGCTCCCCGAGGTCGCGCAGCGCCACCAGCGAAGGGTCCGCCGCGCCCCGGCCGTCACCCGCCGGCGCGCGGTGCCCCGACACGGCGCGCACCCAGGGCAGTTCATCGACGCGCACCTGGTGCCGCAGGTCGAGCAGCAGCAGCGAACGGCGGTTGCGGAAGGCCCGGTAGTTCGCCGCCGCCAGCGTGCGCAGCGCCGGATCGGCGTACGACTCCGCGGTCGTCGCCGCGACCAGCTGGGGCACCAGCTCGGCGAGCACCTCCGCCGACGGGACGACCCCCCGCTCGACCAGCGTCGCCAGCGGAGCGCTCAGGGCGCCCTCCACCACCCGCCGCAGCACGTCCGGCACGACCGCCCCCGAGGCGACGCCCGTCTCGGCCTGCTCCCGGGCGGTCACCGGTCCGAGGACCGCGTCGACGTCGGACACGCCCACGTCCTGGCGGAGGTCCGCCAGGCGCCGCACCAGGACCCCCGCCAGCGCGTGGTGCGAGGGCAGGGCGGCCTGGCGGGCCTGGACGGCCCGCAGTGCGGTGTGCCCGGGCGAACCCGGCAGCCCCCGCTTGCGGACCATCGCCGACACGGCCGTCCTCAGCAGCCCGTACCGGCGCGCGTCGAGCTCGCGCCCGGACACGACCTCGTCCAGGCAGGAACGCAGGATGCCGAGGTTGCCCTTCGGGCCGCGCCGCCGCGCACAGCGCGTGTGTCGCGCGTCCAACTCGGCGTACGTGGCAAGGAGTTCACGCCCGCGCTCGCGCCAGGCCGCGTCCGGTGCCCGGCGCAGCGGCTCGCCGTCCTCGGCCGTCAGCAGCCAGTGGACCAGCAGTTCGTCCTCGAACGGCCGCCACACCGCCAGGGCCTCGCGCTGCGCCTCCACCGCCCCGTTCGGCTGCCGCGCGGCGAGCGCGGAGCCCGCGTCGGCGGCGGTGGCCCGGTGCACGGCCGTGCGGTCGGGGGCGGGCGCCTGCGCCGGGCGCGGCGTGAACCGCAGCCGGTCCGCGAACGGGGCCAGCTCCTCCACCAGTTCCGCCGCCGCCCCCACGTCCCCGGCCCGCACCAGCCAGGCCACGGTCAACAGCGCCGCCTCCTCCGGCAGCGCGGCCTCGTAGCGACCGCTGTCCAGCAGCCGCCACAGCCGCTCAAGGCCCGGACCGGTCAGGTGGTGCGCGAACAGCGCCGCCCGCGTCGCGGGCACACCGGCCTCGCGCGCGGCCGCGCTCTCGTACGGCAGCATCGGACCCTCCGCCTGCGCCCGCCCGGTCGCGAAGCCGCCGTGGACGACCTCGGGCGTGACCCAGGCGGGGAGACCGGCGACCGGGGTGCGCGACCCCACGGAGACGCGGCCCGACGTCATCCCGGCGAGCACGTCCCGCCAGCGCCGTGCCTTGTCCTCGGCGCGGCGTCGGGTGTCCGCGTCCTGGTGGCCGCGCGCGGTGGCGCACGCCTTGGCCAGCATGCCGAGCGCGTAGGAGGAGGCGGCGGGGGAAGTGGCCGTCGAGAGCTGCTGGTCAGCGTTGTTGTCCATAAGCCGACGTGGCAGGTTCCGCCCCTGCGCCCTCCGGGACCTGAGCCCGGCGCTCTGCTGCTGAGCTACACGTCGTCGCACGCCGACTGTAGGAACACGGCGGGGTCGCGCTCAAACGGTTTTGACGCCGGGACGCGTCCGTCACCGTGTCGCCCGCACGCCAATGTCCCGCACGCGAATGCCACGTACTCCGCCAGGCAGGGGGCATCGTGTGGGGGAGCGGTCCGCACCCGGGGCCGCCGTGACCCGTACCTCTGATGGGAGTGGCATGAGCAACCAGGGACCCGACCCCACGGGCGGCGCCGAGGAACCGCGACTGGTGCGGCTGGCACCGGCCACCACGGCGGTCGTCCGCGACGTCGTCGCCCCGGCCGAGCTGCGCGCCTTCTTCGACACGTCGTTCGGCGCCCTCGCCCGCACGCTCGCGTCCCAGCAACTCGCCGTCGCCGGACCGGCCTTCGGGCTCTACCACGGGGTGCCCGGCGAGAGCGTGGACCTGGAGGTCGGCTTCGTCACCGACCGGCCCGTCGCGGCCGAGGGCAGCGTCGTGCCCGGCTCGCTGCCCGGCGGCCGGGTCGCCCGCCTGACGCACCACGGCTCGTTCGACACCCTGGGCGCCTCCTGGGAGCGGCTGCGCGGGTGGATGCGCGAGCAGGGGCTGACAGCGGGGGAGGACCTCTGGGAGGTGTACGTCACCCAGCCCACCCCGGACATGGACCCGGCCGACCTGCGCACCGAGCTCAACTGGCCGGTCGCGGACTGAGATCCCGGCGGGCCGGGTCGCCCGCCGTCCCGTGACAGGCCGGGGCCCGGGAGCACGCGCGCGCTCCCGGGCCCCGGTGTCATGAGGTGCGTCAGCCGGCGCTTCCGGCCGTGCTGGTGCTGCTCAGCGAGCTCGCCGGGCAGGACGCGCTGCTGAACGTGCCCGCGCTGCCGACGCAGCCCGCGGCCGACTGGCTGTCGGGCAGGGCCTCCAGCTCGGGGGCCTCCAGCTCCAGGTTGAGGTCGAGGAAGTCCATGGGGTGCTCCGTTTCCCGGTAGTGGGGTTGCTCAGGGGTTTCTCGGTGATGGGGTGAGGAAGTGCGAGTCGGGTCAGTGGGGCCGGGTCAGGGCCGCCGGGTCAGTGCGAGCTGACCGAGGCGGCGCAGCCGTACGTCATCGCCGGGCAGGACGCCGAACCGATGCAGCTGGCGCTGCCCGCCGTGCCGCTCGCGGAGTGCGCGTCGGGGAGCGCCTCCAGCTCGGGAAGCTCCTGCTCCAGGCTGAGGTCCAGGTCCAGCTCGTGAAGGGTGTTCACGGTCGTCCTCCTGCACGTCGTGCGGATCGTGGTGTCGTACGGGTCTTGTTCCGTAGGGGTCGTGCTTCGTACGGGTCGTGTCGCGGGGCGGTGGGGTGTCGCCGCCGTCCGCGTCAGGCGGAGCTGGCCGAGCCCGCGGAGCCGAAGGTGCCCGCCGGGGTGGAGATGCTGCTCCCGGTGGACAGGCTCGCGGCCGTGGAACCCGCGGCGGAGTGCGCGTCGGGCAGCGGCTCCAGCTCGGGCAGCTCGTGCTCCAGGCGCAGGTCGAGGTCGGACGTGTTCATTGCGTTCCTCCGAGTCGTCGGGTGGGCGGGGTGGGGAAGGGTGACGGAACGGTCAGGCGGAGCTGGCCGAGCCCGCCGTGCCGAACGAGCCGGCCGGGGTGGAGAAGGAGCCGGCGCAGCCCACACAGCCGGCGCACGAGCCCGCGGACATGGCCTCGGGCAGCGGCTCCAGTTCGGGCGCCTCGGCGGACAGGTCGAGGTCCAGGACCTCGGGAAGGCCGTGCGCGGCGCTGAGCGCGGTCGGAGTCATGGGGGACTTCCTCTCTCGTCGTGTTGCGTCGTCGTGCGGGTGGGTGTTCACCGGCCCCGGGCCGGGGCCGGTCGCGGCGCCCCTTGCGGACACCGGGTCATGAGGGCCGCCACCGCTTCCTCCAGCGGCAGCAGGCCGAGTCGGTTGAAGGTCATGTGGACCTGCATCAGGAGCAGCCGGGAGGCGTTCGCCGACGGGTCCGCGTCCAGGGCGCGGCGCACCCCGGCGGCCATGTCCTCGCCCAGGCCGCGGGCCGCCGCACGCACGTCCGCGTCCGGGCCCGCCCCGAGGGCCGCCGCGCAGTCGGCGGCGAGGCCCAGCAGGCGCGGGTCCGGCGGCCCGTCCGGCGCCCGCCCGCTCCAGTAGGCGGTGTGCAGGGCGCGGAACCGCTCCTGGCGCGCGGCGTCGAGCAGCAGGTCCAGGCAGCGGTCCATCGCGTCCCGGGCGAGCACGGCCCGGTGGGGGTGGGCCAGGGCCGGGTCGGCGGCGGTCGCGGCGACGGCCCGGAGCGCGAAGTCGCTGCCGCGATCGAAGACCTGCTCCGCGACGCGCACGGCTGCGGGCGCCCCGTAGTAGTGGTGCTCGCGCCCGTACACCCCGAAGCCGAGCCGGCGGTGGCCGCCGACGGCCATCCAGGAGTCCGCCTCCGGGTGCAGCCGGCGCGGGCCGCCCGCGGGGACCGGTACGTCGGCCGTACGCGACCACAGGTCGCGGCCCACCGCGAACACGTCGTCGAGCACCTCCGGCGTGCCCCGGAAGCGCACCCGCAGGTGCGGGCCGCCCGCGTCGGCGTACCGGATGAAGAACCAGCCCGTCGCGCCCGCCCGCAGCGCGGCATCCCGCCAGGCGGGCACGAAGGAACACAGCAGTCGCTCGCCGTCGGAGTTCCCGGCGTGGTGCACGCGCGCGTACAGCCAGTCGTCGCCGGAGGAGGCGGGGGAGCCGGAGGAACCGGAGGAGACCGGAGAGTTCGGGTGCGTCATGAGTGGGTCCGGGAGGTGTCGGTCAGCGCGTAGTGCAGCAGGTGCTCGACGGCGCGGGGCGCCTCGCCGGGGCGTGGTTCCGGCAGGTCGGCCCGGGCCGGGAGGCACTCGGCGAACAGCAGGGGCGCGCCGTCGGCGGCCCCGGCCAGGCCCGCGAGGACCGCGAGTCCCTCCGGCGAGGCGAAGGCCAGCCACTGCGGCTTGCGCAGCCGGGCCCCGGCGCCGTGCACCTGGTGCGTGTCGGCCTTCACGAACACCTCGGCGGGCAGGCCAAGGGCGCGCCGCCACCGGTCGACGTGCTCGACGAAGGCGGCCACGGGCTCGTCCGGGCGGCGCCGCGGTACGTCGCCGGGGACCACCCGCCACGAGGCGCGGGCGGTCACCGTGCCGTCCTCGGTCCTGCGCGGCCCCGCACCGGGTAGCCGACCGGCCGCGGGGAGCGGCGGCAGGGTCCACGGGTCGGCCAGGACGGTGAGCACCCTGGGCGGCCCGGTGATCAGGTGCTGGGGCACCGTCCCGAGATAGGGAGCCGCCACCGGTACGCCGTCACCGTCGCGCAGTTCGAGGGCGTTGCGGGCCGGGTCGTGCACCAGGCGCAGCTCGTCGACGTCCAGGTGGGGCCCGGGGCGGCGGGGCCCCAGTGGCCAGCCGAGCGCGGGCAGCACCCCGGTGCTCGCCTCCTGGAGCGGATGGCAGTCCCAGGCGGGCACGAACGCGGCCAGCCGCCCGGCCTCGGGATACAACGCGCGCAGCCAGTCACGCAGTTCGCCGTCGAAGCCGTCGAAGTCCCGGTGGTTGCGGGCGACCAGCGAGCCCGTACCGCTCCCGACGCCGTTGACGACCACCAGTGGCCGGTCGGCGCCGGGCGCGTCCGACGGTCCCGTCGCCTGGCACAGCAGGCCCAGGCTCGGGCGGGCGCTGGAGCGCCCGGCGCCGACGGGGGGCCCGTCGGGCGCGCCGCGGAAGTCCAGCGGCCAGGCGCCCGAGGCCACGTCACGGCAGAACCCGTACACGTCGTCGCAGACCCCGCCGCGCCCGAAGCGCTCGACGAAGGCCGCCACCAGCGACTCGTACGCGGGCGAGAGCCGGGCCCGCGCGAGCGTCCGCTCCGCGTACCGGTCCAGCGCGGCCCTGTGCACAGGTTCCAACGGCCGTACGGGAGCGGTCGTCCGGTCCTCGTACACCGTCGGGACGACGGGCAGCGGCCAGCGGTCCGCGACGCCCAGCGCGCGCAGCGACGCGTCGAGTTCCGCGTCCAGGGCGTCCAGCAGCGCCGTGCGTTCCGCGGCGTCCGCGTCCGCGAGCGCCCGCAGGTGCCGTGCCGCCCGCGCCAGCGGGGCGGCGGCCGACCGGGCGGGCTCGGGCGCTCCGGCCAGTGCGTCGGCCAGCCAGTCGGGCAACTCCCGTTGCGGACAAGGGTCGACGAGGTCGGCCAAGCCGCTCTCCAGGAGCCGCGCCAGCCGTACGGAGGACAGCGTCCCCGGGTCGGGCAGTGGCCTTGTGAGGTCCGGCCGCTCCCGGGCGTCCGCCGCCTCCTCGAAGCTCCACACGTAGCCGTCGCCGGTCAGCAGGTGCGGGCTGCTGACGGTTCCCGAACGCAGGGAGCGGTTGGGCAGCCAGGCCAGCCGCTCGCGCACGCCCTCGTGCGGCGCGGCGGCGCGCAGCAGGGCCCGGGTGAGCAGGGGGTGGAGGGTGACACGGGCACCGGGTGCGCCGGGGTGGTGCGGGAGGGTGCGCGCCGGTTCGGCCAGGGACGACATGGGGGTGGGCTTGAGGGCGGCCCGCACGGCGTAGCGGTAGGCCGTCGCCGTCCGCTTGCGGCCCAGCGGGGCGTCACTCGGCGGGACGTGGCGCAGGAAGCCGGGGGAGACCACGGCGAGCGCGTCGGCGAGGGCGGGCTCGTCGAGCAGCGCGCGCAGGGCCGCCGCCTCGCGCAGCCGTGCCGCCTCCGCCTCCCGCGCGATCCGGGCGCGTGCCTCCCGTGCCTCGTGGGCGACCCGCAGCCACTGGTCGAGGAGCGCCAGCGCCTCGGGGCCGGCCACCCGGGCCGCCGCGTCCCGGGCCCGGTCGGGAACCTCGGCGGGATCCCCGGCGTGGGCGGCGCGCCGCCAGGCGAGGACCGCGCGACGGGTGCCCGCGTCGGCGAGGTGCGGCACGACCGCGTGCAGGGCGTCGCTCACCGGTGCTCCCAGCGCCGCGAGCCGGGACGCGAGGTCGTGGAGGGCGCCGAGGGCGTCGGCCACCGGGGTGGCGGCGAGCGGCTCCACCCGCGCGGCGGGGAGCCCGGCGACCCGGGCGAGGGTGGGGCCGTGCAGCAGGTGGAGCGGCCGAACGGGCTTGTCAGGGAGGGGAGTTGGGGTGATCGCCGGGGAGGGTGCTGCCGGGGCGGCGGTATGGGGGTCCGTCTTGTTCGGCACGGCGGTACGGGGGTCCGTCGTGCTCGCGACAGCGGAACGGGCGTCTACCGTGCTCGGCACAGCGGTACGGGAGTCCATCACGCTCACCCCACCGCCAGGCCGACGGTGTGCACCAGCATGACGGCGACCATGGCCGCGTAGCCCAGGCAGACGAGCCCGAACACCTGGTACCCGGCCCGCTGGGCGCGGGTGCGCGCGGTGAGCCAGCTGGGCCGGGGGCCGCGGCGCACCGTGCAGCGCAGCGCGGTGAAGGCGCGGGCCCGCAGGTTCACCACGCCCAGGCCGGCCTCCAGGGCCTGGTAGCCGTCCGTCGGCAGCAGCGGGTTGAGGTTGCCGATCAGGAGCACGACCTGGAGGAGCAGCACCAGCGAGGCCGCCTGCGCGAGCTGGCCGTCCGCTCGGGTGGCCAGGAGCGCGTAGCCGCCCGCCCACAACAGGTCCACGGCCACCCCGGCGAGGGCGATCACCACGCGCGGGCGGCGGGCGCTCAGCCGGTAGGCGTCGGTGCGGTCCACGTAGGCGGCGGGCACGACGTAGAACAGCAGCCCGACGCCCATCTCCCGTATCCGCACCCCGTAGTGGCGGCACGCGACGGCGTGGCTCAGCTCGTGCACCGGCGTCTGCACCAGGAACAGCAGGAGCAGGGCCCAGCCCCAGGTCAGCCCAGCGGGGCTGAACCGCGCGACGGCGTCAGGCGCGGTGAACGCCCGCCCGATCTGCCACAGCGTGGCGAGCGCCGCCAGGCACCACAGGGCGGCCACGACGCGCGGCGCGCGCCCGACCAGCGCGGCGATCGGCCGGATCACCGTGTCCAGGGACTCGCGGGCCAGGGCGCGGCGCGGCATGTGGCTGCGCCGGGCGAAGCGCACCGCGTCGCTGCGCGCGCCCGGCTCGGGCGGCACGGTCAGCAGCCCGGCGGCCCGCAGCTCCTCCAGGAACGCCAGCACGATCCCCTCGGCGTCCTTGCCGTGCCCGCCGGAGCGCACCGCGGCGGCGGCGAACTGCCGTCCGGTGTGCGTGCCGTCGAGGGCGCGCAGGATCGCGGCGCCGCTGCGGGACAGCCGGGTGTAGTGCCCGGACACCGGGTCGAAGGCCACCAGCTGGTGGTCGATGCCCTCGACGATCTCGATGTCGGGGCGCGCGGCCGGGGTCTCGGTGTCCATCCACGACACCACGGGCGCGGGCGCGGGCGCGGGGTCCGTGGCGTCCGCGACGGTACGGTTCCGGGTCATCGGCCCTCCTCCCGCGTCGGGTTGCCCAGGGCCAGGGCGATCAGCTGGGCCCGCCGGGCCCCGTCGAAGCCGAGGGTGGTGCGGCCCGCGGCCCCGAGCACCCCGGCGAAGACCGTTCCCGCGGCCCCTTCGGACAGCGCGGACAACCAGGCGGAGTGCGCGAACGCGGCGCCCCTGGTGAGGAGTTGGCGGTGTCCCGCCGCCCCGGCGCGCTCGGTGGCCGCGACCAGGTCGCCGAGCACCACGACGATGGCCGGTGCCCGGGCGAACTCCAGCTGGAGGACGAGGTCCCGGAGGTCAGGCAACGGGCCGGGCTCGGCGACGAGTTCACCGGAGCCGGGGTCGTAGGCGTGGACGCCCGGGCGGGTGCCGCCGACGTCGCGCACCAGGACGAGGGCGGTGGGCGCGGCCGTCGCGGGCGCCCCGCCGGAGGCCCACAGGCAGGCGTCGGTCAGGCTCGCGTGGGCCAGGGCCCGGCACAGCACCCGCCGGTCCAGCGGCTCGGGGGCCCAGTGGCGCACCGCGGTGCGCGAGTCGAGGGCGCGCACCGGGCTGCCGGGCAGGGGAGGCGGGGCGGTGGCGGTCGTGGCGGGGGTCGTGGGCGCGGGCGCGCCGGGCGCGGTGTCGAGGAGCAGGTCCTCGGTGAGGCGGGTGACGTCGATCAGCGGCACGGGGTGCTCCCTTCCGGGGTGATGCGGACGGCGGCGGTGATCGCGGCGGGGCCGCTGACCCCGACGACCCGTTCGCGCCGCTGCTGCCAGGGCGCCGGGTCCAGGGGCAGGAAGCCCAGGCCGAGTTCCTGCGCGATCAGGGCCAGTTGGGCCAGGGCGCAGCCCGCGTCGAGGTGGGCGACGCGGTACGAGAACGGTCCGTACTTGCGGGCCACCCGGTGCAGCTCGCCGGCGAGTACCAGGAGGAGCAGGGGCTCGTCCGGGGCGCCCGTGGGCAGGTCGCGGGTGAGTTCGGCCAGGTGCCGGGTGTGGGGGTGCATGGCGGTCAGCGCGTGGGCGCCCGCGTCGTAGTAGTGCACGCCGTCGGGCAGCCCCGGCACGCCGGAGGCCAGCAGGTACGCGTGCGGGGAGCCCAGGTTCCCGCCGGTGGGGGCCCAGCGGGAGAGCCGGCGCGGGCGCGGCTCCTCGGCGTCCCGCAGCCCGGTGCCGAAGCGCAGCAGGGCCGCGATCCGCAGTGCCCAGGCGGCGGGGCCGGAGTCGGCGGGCGGCGCGTCGAGCACGCCCGGCGCGACCGGGGGCAGCGGCAGCGAGGGGTTGTTGGGGTAGCGCAGGCGGTCGAACTGCAGGCCCACGTTCTCCGGCCGGAAGTGGTGCTGGTGCGCCTTGGGGTTCACCAGGTGCCGGGGCGGGAAGGCGACGGCCGCCTCGTAGTGCAGCGGAGCGGCAGCCCGCTCCGTCAACTCCCGCCCCGCCCCCGTCGGGTAGCAGCGCGGGCAGTCCGGCTCGGGTGTCAGCTTGGCCACGCTCGTGCTCCCGGCGGCCGGGTCGACCACGAGCCGGGCCCCCAGCGTGGCGGCGGGCTCGTTGCGCACCAGCAGCGCCCTCAGCTCCTCGGCCACCAGCGCCGCCGCCAGTAGGTCGTCCGGCGAGGGCCGTGCGGCGTCGACGGAGGCGGGCCAGCCCTCGCTCGTCACCGGCAGGGCCCGCCGCGCGCACTCCAGGCACGCGGTCGCGCCCGGCTCCACGTACGGCCCGACGCCCAGGGCGGTCCCGCTCCCGGCGCGCGGCCCGTCCCCGTCCCGCACCGGCCCCGCGCCGGAGGCCCCGTCCCGTACCCCGGTCTCCCGGGCCGCTTCCCACGACGGTTCGTCGGACACGAGCAGCACGCGCAGGCCCCGCTCGGCGCACTCGGCGAGCAGTGGTCCGGCCAGCTCCGCGGGGGCGCCCAGGTCCACCACCACGACCGCGTCGTCCGGCAGCGGGCCCGCGTCGTCGGTGGCCAGGCAGGCCACGTCCGTGGTGCCCAGGTCGCGCAGGGCGTCCCGCAGCGGTGCCCGGCGGGCGGGTGGCAGCAGGTGGCGCACCACGGCCTGCCCGGCGGCGAGTGCCGCGTGGCTGGAGTGCGGGTGCACCCGGCTGCAGTCCAGGGTCCGCGAGAACCACAGCGCGGCCTGCTCCGACGGCGGCTGCCCTTCGGGCTCCACCTCGGCGGCGGCGTCCTCCAGGACGCCCGCGAAGTACAGCACGGCCAGCGCGTCCCCGACCGCCCTGGGCGACCAGCCGGTCTCCCGGGCGAGGGCCGCGGCGTCCCGGGTGCCGTCCAGGAGCGGCAGCAGCCTGCTCCGTACGAGGGCGGCCGAGGCCCCGCGCAGCTGCTGGCGCTCGGCCGCGCCGTCGATCAGCAGGCCTTCGGGGGTGTCCACCAGGTGCAGTCCCCGGCACAGCGAGGGGCGCACGGGGAGGCGGAACTGGGGGTCGGTGCGCACGGCGTCGCTCATCGCGGCGACGGGGATGCCGCCACGCGCGGCGGTCGCGGAGTTCATCGCACGGTCTCCTCTCGGAAGCTGGTGGCGGGCAGGACGCGACGGCGGGGCAGGGCCGGTTTCACGCGCGCGGGGGCGGCCAGGTCGTCGGCGAGGTGGCGCCAGCCGTCGTCGGGGTGGGGAGGGGTGCCGCACTCGGCGCAGCCGTGGACGCCGAGCACGGTGTCGGCCAGCAGGCCGCGGGTGAGCACGTCGTAGACGAGGACCGTCCCCGCGTGGGCGCCCCGGTCGTCCACCGAGTCGGCGATCAGCCGGCCGGCCAGGCCCGCGGCGACCATCGCCTGCGCGGCGGTGAAGCCGCGCACCCCGGCCCCCGCGTCCCGCTCGGCCGACGCCCGCAGCGCGGTCCTGGTGCCCGGGGAGCGGTCGTGCTGCGCCCGGCGCCGCACGTAGCAACCGTGGCAGGGGCCGCGGCCCGGCACCACCAGCGGGCCCACCCGGATCGCCGGGAACTCGTGGACGACCGGCAGCCAGGGCACGCCGAGCGCCGCCTGGTACGCGGCCAGTTCCTCGAACAGGGCCGGGTCGCCGCGCCACGCGGCCACCACCCGCAGACCGGCGTGCGGCCAGCGGGCCCGGCCGGTGGCGGGCGGGTCGGTTCGGTCGTGCGGCGCGCCGGTCAGCGACGCGAGGCGGACGGCGACCTCGCGGCCGAAGTCGCCGGTCCACACGGTGTGCAGGGGGGTGCGGGAGACGGTCATGGTGCGCTGCTCCAGTGCGGCTCAGGCGAACGGCTGCGGGTCGGGGTTGAGTGCGCTCTCCGGGCGGCTCTCCAGGCCCATCGCGAGCGGTGCCCGGTAGAGCCGGGGGTGGGCCAGGTAGCGGCTGCGGTGGACGAACGACAGGGGCATCAGCTGCGGGACGAGGACGCGTACGGAACGGAAGCCGACCGCGCGGCACTCGGAGGTCGTCAGGTCCACCGCGATCGCCTCCGCCCCGGCCCGCCGCAGTCGCTCCACCAGCTGGTCGAGGCGCTCGCGCGGCCCGTTGCCGGTCAGCGTCGGAAGGTCGGCGGGGCGGCGCACCGGGCGCGGACCGGCCAGCAGGAAGTCGAAGGCGCCGCGCCGGTCGGCCCGTCCCATGTGCACGGCGCCGTGCATCACGTCGGTGAAGTCCCTTGGGTCGTCCGGGGCTTCGCGCCCGGACTGGAGGGCGATCCGCGAGGAGGCCGCCTCCCGGTAGATCTTGCGGATCACGTCCACCGGGTCGGGCCCGCTGGCGCACATCACCAGCTGGCCCAGCTCCGGGTTGTGGTCGCTGAGCACGACCGCGTACACCACCGGCACGCCCAGGTCGCTGGTCGCGTCGTAGAAGCGGTAGCGCACGAACCCGTCCTCCAGGCGGGCCCGTTGCTCGGCGAGCGCGGGCGCCGCGGAGACGTCGATCTCGGGGAGGCGCAGCCGCTGGAGCCAGGTGAGCGCGATGGCGTCCCGCTCGACGACCTCGCAGATGCCGTTCACCAGGGCCTGGTGGACGTCGGAGTGGACGGCGCAGCCGGTGGAGATCGGGTGGGTGGTGCGCTCGCCGAGCGCCTGCGGGGTGGTGAACAGCCACACGTACGCGACCGGCACCCACACCGGGCGCGACCGCGTCAGCGACCAGCCGCGCACCCAGCGCTGCGGCAGGGACTTGTCCGGAGGCAGCAACCAGGCTTCGTCCTGGGCGAGTTCGGTGTCCGAACAGCGCGGCAGCGCGTCCAGGTCGACCGCCTCGTCGCCCAGCTCCTCCGCCGTGGCCCAGCGCACCAGCTCGGGCTGGAACAGGGAGTTGGTGTACCGCTCCAGAGCCTCGGCCAGGCTGATGAGCCGGGCCCGCTCCGGATCCGTACCGCCGCCCGCGCCGTCCAGGCCGTCGATCCGGCCCTGGCCGCGCGAGCGGAACACGGTCGGGTCGCCGATCGCGGAGACGTACACCGAGTAGTCGGGCTCACCGGGCAGCGGGGGCAGCCGCACGGTGGCGCGGACGGGTCGGGCGACGGGCCCGGAGAGGGCTTCCAGACGCCGCAGGGCGCCGAGTCCTTCGAAGGGGGTGCCTGCTGCCATGCCGGGCTCCGTGTCGTTCGCTCGGGGATCTTGCTCGATCCCAATGAACTCCTCGGAGCGCGGGCTTTCATCACGCGTCGCGGGTGATCTGCGCGGCGGGTGACGCAGGTGAGCGGTGTGAGAACGGGTGACGCGGGTGAGGGAACGGGTGATGCGCGGGGGTCGACACCGGGCGCGGGGCGGGAACCGGGCGCCGTACGACCGCGTCAGCGCAGCGGCGTGCCCGGCTCCGCGAGCCCCGTGCGCCAGGCCCACGCCGCCAGCTCCACCCGGTTGCGCACGCCCAGCTTCGTGTGGACCTTCGTCAGGTGCGACTTGACCGTCGGCACGGCGATGAGCAGCCGGTCGGCGATCTCCTTGTTGGTGAGGCCGTGCGCCACCAGCCGCACCAGCGCCAGCTCCCGCTCCGACAGCGCACCGTCGAGCGCGGACGGCGGCGGCGCGCCCTCCAGGACCATCCGGCGCAGCAGCGGCAGCGTCATCGCCGGGGACACCAGCGCGTCCCCGCACGCGGCCGCCCGCACGGCCTCGACGAGCAGCGCCGAACTCCCGGTCTTCAGGACGAAGCCGTGCGCCCCGGACCGCAGCGCCTGGCACAGGTAGTCCTCGTCGTGGAACGTCGTCACCACCACGACCCGCAGCGGCTCCCCGCCGTCGCCCCCGGTCAGCCGCCGGGTGACGGCCAGGCCGTCGAGCCGGGGCATCTGCACGTCCACCAGGCACACGTCGGGGCGCAGCCGGCGCGCCGCCTCCACGCACGCGACGCCGTCGACGGCCTCGCCGACCACGACGATGTCCTGCCGCGCCTCCAGGATCATCCGGAAGCCGGTGCGGACCATCTCCTCGTCGTCGGCGACCAGGACGCGTATCGGACGGCCGGCGGGGTGGGTCACGACCGGCCGTCCCTCGTGCTCGCTCACGGCCGGACGTCCCCGGTGCCGTACGGGTGGGAGCGCCCCGGGTCCGGGCGCGGGGGTACGGGTCCCGGCGCGCCGGACCGGCCGGGCAGCGGCACGTCGGCCCTCACCAGCCAGCCGCCGCACGCCGTGGGCCCCGCCCGCAGCGTGCCGCCCGCCGCCTCGACCCGCTCGCGCACCCCGAGCAGCCCGAAGCCGCCGCGCGCGAGCGGCGGTAGGAGGGGGTCCGGCGCCGGGCCGTTGCCGACCCGCACGCGGAGCCGGTCGCCGCGCAGGGTGACGCGGACGAGGACGTCCTCGGCGCCCAGGGCGTGCCGGTCCACGTTCGTCAGGGCCTCCTGCACGACGCACAGGACGGCCGCCGCGGTCCCGGGGTCCGGCGCGGCGCCCCGTACCGCCTCGTCGGCCTCCAGGTGCGCGCCCCGCGCCCCGGCGAGCCGCTCCAGCTCGGGGACCAGGGCGCCGGGCGGCAGCGGGCGCACCCCGCCGTCCTCGCGCAGGCTGCGCACCGCGCGGTGCATGGCCTCCACCGTCTCGACGCCGGCCGCCTCGATGCGGCGCAGCGCCTCCCTGGCCCCCTCCGGGTCGTCCCGCAGCACCGCCTGCGCGGCCTGCGCCTGCACGACGATGCCCGTGACGTGGTGGGCCACGAAGTCGTGCAGGTCCCGCGACAGGTCCAGGCGCTCGTGCTGCCGCACCGCGGTCACCGCCCGGCGCCGCCGCTCGTCCAGCGCCCGCAGCTTCAGCCCCAGCAGTACGGCTCCGCCCGCCGCCCCGGCCAGCACGGCGGACCAGCGCAGGTCCTCGACGCCCGGGGTGACCCGCAGCGGCGAGGCGAGGACCGACAGGGACAGGGCCCAGGCGAGCCACCCGATGCCCCGGCCCCGGTCCCGGCGCACCAGCGGCACCAGCAGGAGCAGCAGCGCCCCCGACTCCAGCGCGCCCCACGGCCCCGCCGGCGCCCCCGCGAGCAGCATCCCGGCCGTCACGCACAGGGACAGCACCACGCCCGCGCCCGCCCGCGCGGCCTCCTGGCGCGCCACGTCGGGCCACGGCAGCGGCACCACGTTCAGCCCGACCGCGAGCAGGCCGGACACCAGCGGGAGCCACGAGCCGTGCGGGAAGCCGGCCACGAAGTCCAGGCATTCGAGGGCGACCGCGCCGGCGACGACCAGGGCGACGGCGGCGGCCCGCGCCCGGCGCATCCCGTCCGGCGAGGGCACGGGGGACTCCGGGGTGCGGGACGACACGTGCATGAAGGGTGGATTTCCCCGGAGGGCTCTTCTACTCGGGACCAATTGACGCGTCACACGGGGCCGAAAGACCTTTTCCCGCCGGGCCATTGGTCCCGGCGGGAATCCGAAGGGACCACGCGGAAGGGCCCGCTCATACCTAAGGATCATTGACAAAGGTCCCGGACGAAAGGGAATCCTTGAGTAACCGAAACGAAAGCGGCGCGTACCGAAAAGAAAGCGGCCGGGGGAAGGCATGCACGGCATATTCCGCACGAAATTCAGCCCGCGGCCGCCCGACGCGCTCGTCGCCCGCCCCCGGCTCGACCAGCGCCTCGACGCGGGGATCGCGGGCCACCTCACCGCGGTGGTGGGACCGCCCGGCACCGGCAAGAGCTGCCAGCTCGCCTCCTGGATCCGCACCTCCACGGTGCTGCCCCGGGCCCGCGCCTGGCTCACTCTGGACGAGGAGGACAACGACCTCACCTCGCTCGCCGAGCACCTGGCCGCCACGATCGCCGGGAGCGGGGCCGTGGACCGCGCCGCGCTGGCCGGGGCCGCCGCCCCCGACCGCATCGCCTCCGGGCTCGTCGACGCCCTGGCCACCCTCCCCGAACCGCTCCTCCTCGTCCTCGACGACTTCCACGAGCTGTCCGGACCCGCGCGCAGCACCGTCCTCGGCCTGATCCGCCACGCGCCGCCCCGGCTCAAGGTGGTGCTGGGCGCCCGCCGCGAACCGGAGCTCGGCCTGCACCGGCTGCGCGCCACCGGCGCGGTCACCGAGATCCGGGCCGAGGACCTCGCCTTCACCCGCGAGGAGGCCCGTGAGCTCTTCCTGCTCTCCGGCATCGACCACGACGACGGGACGCTCGACGCGATCCTGGAGTGCTCCGGCGGCTGGGCGGTCGGCCTGCGCTGCGCCGCCCTCGCCCGCGAGGACGCCGAGCCCTGGACGGACTGCCTGGAGGTGAGGGCCAGGGCGGGCGGCCTGTGCTCGGACTTCTTCGTACGGGAGCTCCTGGAGCGGCTGCCCGAGGACGAGGTCGACCTGCTGGTGCGGACCAGCGCCAGCGAGCACCTCGACCCCGCCCTGGCCCGGGCCCTCACCGGCCGCCCCGACGCGGGCCGCGCCCTGCGCCGCCTGGCCACGGAGCGCGACCTGCTGGTCCCGTGCGGGGCGAGCCGCTACCGGCACCACCCGCTGCTCCTGCGCGTCCTCCACCGCGAGCTCACCGAGCGCAGCACACCGGCCGAACTGGCCGCCCTGGAGGGCACGGTGCGGGCCTGGCGGGCCGGGACGGCGGCGCCCGTACGGCAGGACGCCCCCGGGCCGTCCGCGCGGCCGACCCCCGTGCGACCCGCCGACCGGCGGGCGCCCGTCGGCAGGCCCGAGCGGCTGACCAGCTGCGAACTGGAGGTCCTGCGGCTGCTGCGCGGCCAGCGGACGCTGGAGGAGATCGCGGCCGGCCGCCACGTCTCGGTGAACACCGTCAAGACGCAGGTCAAGGGCGTCTACCGGAAGTTCGGCGTCACGCGCAGGCGGGACGCGGTGGCGCTGGCCGAGCAGTGGGGCCTGCTCGACGGGCAGTGAGACCCCGGGGAGGGCCCGGTCAGCCGGCCGCCTTCTCGAGGAGCAGCTTCGCCGCCACCCGGGCCCCGTCCGCGCGCACGCCGTCCGCGACCTCGGCGGCCCGCGCACGGGTCCCCGCGTCCAGGACCGCGCCGAGCGCGGCGGTCAGCGAGGCGGCCGTCGGCAGCGGCTCACGGTGCGCCGTGCCGATCCCCAGGGCGGTCACGCGCTCGGCCCAGTAGGGCTGGTCGGCGATCCGCGGGACCACCACCTGCGGCGCCCCCGCCCGCGCGGCCGTCGTCGTGGTGCCGGCGCCGCCGTGGTGCACGACGGCCGCGACCCGCCGGAACAGCGCCTGCTGGTTCACCTCGCCGACCGAGAAGCAGTCCTCGGCGCCGTCGGCCGGGGCGAGACCGGCCCACCCCTGGGCCAGCACCACCCGGCGGCCGACCGCCCGGCAGGCGTCGAGCGCCGCGCGGGCGATCCCCTCGGGGGCGTGCGCGGCCATGCTGCCGAACCCGACGTACACGGGCGGCTCGCCCGCCGCCAGGAACGCCTCCAGGCCGTCCGGGAGCGGGCGGTGGTCCGGCAGGATCCAGGCGCCCGTCTGCACCACGTCGAAGTACGTCATCCCCTGCGACGGGCACAGCAGCGGGTCCGCCGCCACCCACGGCCGGTCGGTGAGCACCCGGGCCCGCACGTCGTCCACCGGCGGCAGGCCGAGCCCCGCGCGCCCGCGGTTCTGCGCGTCCAGGTACAGGTCGTTCACCCGCTGGGCGTCGTGCCGCCACAGGACCCGGTGGTCGCTCTCGCCCTCCGGGAGCGGGGCGCCGGGGCGCGACCCGGGCCGGAAGCGCGGCGAGGGCAGGCCGAAGACGTGGAAGCAGGCGAAGACGTACGGGATGCCCAGCGCCTCGGCCACGTCCGGCGCCCCGGCCGGCATCAGGCCCGTCGCGAGCAGCGCGTCGCAGTCCCGCGCGTGCGCCGCGAGCGTCTCGAAGCGGGCCGCCACCAGCTCGGGCGCGAGCTTGAAGGCGTCCTGTCCGGTCGGCGGCTTGGGCCGGGCGACGACCGACTTCACGCTGGGCCCGAGCGGCACCAGGGGCACGCCGACCCGGTCCAGGAGGGCGGTGAAGTCCTCGTCCGGCGGCGCGCACACCCGTACCTCCGCGCCCTCCTCGATCAGCGCCGCCGCCAGCGCGGCCAGCGGCTCCACGTCTCCGCGCGATCCCCAACTCGTCAGCATGACGCGCATGCGAAGCCCCATTTCCCTCTGGTGTTTCCCGCCGTTCCCCGGTCACCGTCGACCGGTCACGGCATTCGGCCGCTGATTGTGCGGCACGAAGGGGGCCTTGCCGCAAGCCCCCCGGTGCGCTATAGGTTGATAGTGGCAGGGAGATGTTTTTCTCCCTGCCTTTCGCGTGTGCCGTGGCGACGTTCCTCCGGAGCGAGGCCCCACCCGCTCCGGCCGGCACGACCACGGGTCCTGAGCCAGATCTCCGCCTGCTCCCCGGCCCCCGGCCATCCCTCGTTCACGGTGCCGTCGCCGACGGACGGCTTCCTTGGGGCGACGTCAGCGAAGTTATGTAGACAACTTTGGTCCCCCGGGCGGGCACCTGCCGCCGCGCCCGGGGCGGAGAGGACCCACCACCGTGACATCGGACTCCGTCACGCTCACCACCGCCAGCCCGCACGAGGGCGACCGGCTGTCCTTCCACTGGACGACCACCGCCCCGCACGCCAAGAACTGGATCGGCGTCTACGACGGCGACCGCAAGCCCGGCACCGGCTCCTCGCTCGCCTGGCAGTACGTCACCACCGCCGCCGGCGACGCCACCCTCGACACCTCCGGCCTCAGCGGCGGCCCGTTCACCGCCTACCTGCTCGCCAAGGACGGCTACGGGGTGCTGGCGAAGACCGCGCCGTTCACCCTGGTCCCGCGCCCCGTCGTGCCGCGCCCGCACGCCGCCGTCGACGCCCTCACCACCGCCGCGCAGACCGCGGGCGACACCTTCTCCGTACGGCTCGGCGGCCTGTGGATCCGGCCCGAGGGCAACCCCGCGGGCAGCGCCGTCTTCCGCCGGGCGGGCGGGGACCCCTGGCTCTCGGTCGCCGAGGACGGCACGGTCACCGGGCGCGCCCCGCTGCCCGCGCCCCGCAGGCCCGGGCGCGTCGTCGTCTCGGTCGCCGACACCGCCACGGGCAGCGACACCGTCACCGTCCAGGTGCCGGTGCGCAGTACGCGGGAGCGGCTGCGGCTGAAGGTCGCCACGCTGAACCTGTGGGACGCGGGCGGCCACGTCGAGGGCTTCCTGGAGAAGCAGGTGCGCCTCGTCCTCACCCAGGGCCTGGACGCGGTGGCCCTGCAGGAGTGCGGTGACCACGGCGCCCGGGACCTGGCGGACGCGCTCGGCTGGTACGCGTACCAGGCCGGCGGCCTCGGCGTGGTGAGCCGCCACCCGCTGGCGGACACCGTCGCCCCGACCGCCGCCGTGCCCGCCCTCGCCGCCACGCTCCGGCTGCCGGGCGGCGTCGGCGTACGGCTCTGGTCGGTCCAGCTCGACGAGGCCGCGTACGGGCCCTACGCCCTGCTCGCCGGGCGCACCCCCGCCCAGGTCGTCGCGGCCGAGAAGACCACCGTCCGCCACCGCCAGGCCCGCGCCCTGCTCGCCGCGCTCAAGCCCGAACTGGCCGCCCACGGGCCCCTGGTGGTGGCCGGCGGCCTCGCCTCCCCGTCCCACCGCGACTGGACCTCGCGCACCGCCGGCGCCCACGGGGGAGTGGGCCGGCTGCGCTGGCCGGTCACCGAACTCCTGGAGGGCGCGGGCCTGGAGGACGCGTTCCGCGACGAGCACGCCAACCCCGCCAAGGCCCCGGGCACCACCTGGTCGCCCGTGCGCACCCGGCGCGAGGACGGCGGCGACGAGCCGCAGGACCGCATCGACCAGGTGCAGTACGCGGGCCGCCTCAAGGTCGTCGAGGCGCACACGCTGTGCACCGGCTGGCCCCGCCCGGTCCCGGACGCGGCGGCCAACGGCTGGCCCTCCGACCACGCCGCCGCCGTCGTCACCTTCTCCCTCTCCCCGTCCCCCCGCGGCTGACCGCGCACCCCGAAGGAACACCCGCACATGACCGAGATCAGCCGCCGCTCCTTCATCGGCACCGCCGCCGCGGGCGCCGCCCTCGCCGCGGTACCCGGCACGGCCGAGGCCGCGGGGAACGGCCCGCGCGGCAGCATCGCCGACGTCCGGCACGTCGTCGTCCTGATGCAGGAGAACCGCAGCTTCGACCACTACTTCGGCACGCTGAGCGGCGTGCGCGGCTTCGGCGACCGGCAGGCCAGTGTGCTGCCGGGCGGCGACTCCGTGTTCCGCCAGCCCTCGCGCGGCCGCGCGGAGGGGCACGTCCTGCCCTTCCGGATGGACACCACCAAGTACAACGCCCAGAACGCGGGCGGGCTGCCGCACGACTGGGACACCGGCCACACCGCCGTCAACGGCGGCGCCATGAACAAGTGGGTCGCCGCCAAGAGCGAGCGCACCATGGGCTACTTCACCCGCGAGGACATCCCCTACCAGTACGCCCTCGCCGACGCGTTCACCCTCTGCGACGGCTACTTCTGCTCGCTCAACGGCCCCACCGACCCCAACCGGCTCTACCTGTGGACCGGCACGGCCGGCCCCGGGGTCGACGGCACCACGGGGCCGTGGACCGACAACACCCCGGTCACCGACAACCCGGTGGCCGACTGGACGACGTACGCCGAGCGCCTCGAAGAGGCCGGTGTCAGCTGGCGCGTCTACCACAACCCGGACGGCAAGGACGACCGGTACGGCGACTACGACGACAACGCCCTCTCCTACTTCCGCCAGTTCCACGAGTTCCCGAAGGACGACCCGCGCTACGTCAACGCCATGACGAAGTGGGACCTCACGGCGTTCGACCAGCACTGCAAGGACGGCACCCTGCCCACCGTCTCCTGGCTGGTGGCGCCCTACCTGTTCTGCGAACACCCCGCCGCCAGCCCCGACTACGGCGCCCACTGGGTCGACACCGCGCTGCAGTCCCTGATGTCCAACCCCGACGTCTGGAAGCACACCGTCTTCCTCGTCATGTACGACGAGAACGACGGCTACTTCGACCACGTCATCCCGCCCATGCCGGAGCCGGGCACCAAGGACGAGTTCGCCGACGGCAAGCCCATCGGCCTGGGCAGCCGGGTGCCGCTGTGGGTGATCTCGCCCTGGTCGCGCGGTGGTTGGGTGAACTCCCAGGTCTTCGACCACACGTCGGTGGTGCAGTTCCTGGAGCGCGTCACCGGGGTGCGCGAGCCCAACGTCTCCGACTGGCGGCGCACCGTCTGCGGCGACCTCACCAGCTGCTTCGACTTCACCAGGCCCGACTACAGCGTGCCCCGGCTGCCGGACACGGTCGCCCTGATGGCCAGGGCCGACGCGGGCAACTCGCTGCCCGCCGTGAAGATCCCGGACCGGCAGTCCATGCCCGCGCAGGAGCCGGGGGAGCGCCCGCACCGCCCGCTGCCGTACCGCCCGTGGGCCGACGTCACGGTCGACCGGAGCACCGGAAAGGTCCGCTGCACGCTCACCAACGGCGGCAGCGTCGGCTACCACTTCACCGTGCTGCCCAACGCCGAACTCCCCTTCGCCGGAACGCCGTTCACGGTCCCGGCGCGCTCCTCGCGCACGTACGAGTGGGACGCCTCAGGCACCGACGGGCGCTACGACTTCTCGGTGCACGGCGCCGACGGCTTCGTACGCCGCTTCTCCGGCACCGTCGTCCGCACCGGCCAGGACGACGTCGCCGTGCCGTCGGTCACCGCGACCCTCCAGCACCACGGCAGGCCCGAGAAGGCCACCGTCGAGATCGAGCTGCGCAACGCGGGCGGCACCGACGTGTCGTTCACCGTCACGCCGAACGACTTCGCGGGCGCGGAGCGCACGGTGTGGGTCGGCGCGGGCGACCGCACCCGCCTGACCTGGCGCACCGACAAGGGCCGCTACGACTTCACGGTCAGCGCCGCCACCGGGACGCGCTTCGCGCAGCGGTACGCGGGTACGGTGCACGCGCTCTGACCGGCCCCGGCCGTCAGCAGCCGGGCAGGTCCTTCGTGCTGCCCGAGACGAGGTAGGCGACGGCAGCCTTCTGCGCGCACTCGATGCCGCTGGTGGTGCCGATGTGGCTGCGACCGGGGTAGTGCACCAGGGCGCCGCCGAGGCGCTCGGCGACGGCGCGCGCCCCGGCGAGGCCGGTGCGCGGGTCGTCGTCGGCGTTGAGCACCAGCGGCTTGGGGGCCTTGCCGGAGTGCGCGGCGCCGAGGGGTTGCTGCGGGCGGGGCCAGGCGCCGCAGGACACGTAGGAGGAGGCGTTGGGGCCCGACGCCGCGTCCGCGCGGGCGAAGTCGTCGAGGACCCCGGCCGGGCTGCTCGCCCAGGCGAAGTCCGCGCAGTACACGCCCAGGTTGTAGCCGAGGTCCAGGGTGGAGGGGTAGGGGTTGCCGATCTCCTTCGGCGGCCCCTGCTCGCCCAGCTTCCGCACCGCGGCGAGGTCGTCCTGAGGTGCGCTCTGGAAGGCCTTGGCCAGGGCCGGCCAGCGGTCCGGGACCAGGGCGGCGGCCTGGGCGGCCGCGGTGACGGCCTTGACGCGGGCGTCGTCGGGCGCGCCGGTGCCGGTGTCGAGTCCGGCGGCGGCCAGCGCGGGTGCCAGCGGGTCGGCGGCGGACGGGCAGGCGGCCTGGTCGGACCGGCACCACGGTACGTATCCCGAGAGCAGGCCGCGCAGTTGGTCGCGGGCGGCCGTGCGCGGGTCGCGACCGCCCACGGCCACGTCCTCGTCGGTGCCGGAGGAGTCCAGGGCGGCCCGTACGCCGCTGATCGACGGGTCGAGGGTGCTGTCCAGGACGGCGGCGCGCACCCGGTCGGGGTGGGCGGCCAGGTAGGCCTGCGCGTACACCGTCCCGTACGAGCCCATCAGCAGGCTGATCCGGTCCTCGCCGAGCGCGGCGCGGATCGCGTCCATGTCGCGGGCGGTGTCGCGGCTGCCGAGGTGACCGGCCCGGGTGTCGCCGCCGAGCTTGCCCGCGCACGTCTTCACGTAGGCGCGCGCGTCCCGGTCCACGGCCGCCTTGTCGACGCCCTTGCCCAGGTCCTCGGCCTCCGCGAGCCGGCCCACGGCCCCCTCCGCCTCCCCGCACTCGGCAAGCACGCCGGAGTCGAGGGTGCCCCGGGTGTCGAAGCCGATCAGGTCGAAGCGTGCGGCGAGCTCCGGCGGCAGGAGCGCGGCGGGCACGTACCGCCCGCCGATGCCCGGGCCGCCCGGGTTCCACATCAGCGCCCCGATCCTGCGGGCCGTGTCCGAGGCGGGCAGCCGGGTCACCGCGAGCGACACCTTGGGCCCGTCCGGCCGCTCCGCGTCCCAGGGGACCTCGACGGTGCCGCACTGGCGTGCGGGCTGTCCGGGCAGCCCGCAGGCCCGCCAGTCGACGCCCGCCCGCGCCTCCGCGGCCGGGGCGGCGTCCCCGCCCTTGCCGCAGCCGCCGAGACCTGCGGTGAGCGCGGCGGCGGTGAGCGCGGCGAGGGCGACGCGACGGGCGCGGGAGGTGATGATCATGCGGCCACGCTATGAGGGGGGCCGGAGGGGCGCAATGTCCGGAAGTACACCTTTGGGCCGTTGGTGTCGCGCCGGCCGGGGTGGTCGCGAGGCTTCCCGGCGGCCCGGGCCCACCCGTACGGCCCGCCCCTGACCAGGCACTTCGGCACGGACGAAAGGCCCGGATCGATCAACTCCCTGCCGTTTTGACCTCTCCTATGCCATTCCATGACCTTCCTGGTGATCAGTGAATTTAGGCTCGCCTAAGTTGCCCGTCGAACGGTTCCCGCGAACCGTTCGCCAACGTGCCCAGGAGGTCGCGTGTCACTGCGGAGCCAAGGGCCCGGCGCCCACGTCAGGGTCGTACGGGTCGGGGTGGGGGCCCACGACCGGTTGCGGCTGGCCGAGCTCGGGTTCGTGCGCGGGGCCCGGATCACCGTCCTCGGGCGCGGCGCCACCGGCGGGCTGCGCATCGCGCTCGGCGACGCCCGCCTGGCCATCGACGACGACACCGCGGACGCGGTCGACGTCGTCCCCCTCGCGCCCGGCTGCGCCCACGTCTCCAACGGCGGCGCCCATGCCTGACCTGCTGCGCAAGCCCTGCTGCGGCACTGACGGCGCCACCCCCGACGCCCCCGCGCCGGAAGGCCGCACCGTCGCGCTCGTCGGCAACCCCAACGTTGGCAAGTCGACCCTCTTCAACGCCCTCACCGGCGCCCGCCAGCACGTCGGCAACTGGCCCGGCAAGACCGTCCAGGTCGCCCGCGGCCCATGGAACGGCGGCCCGGACGGGCGCCCGTGGGACCTCGTCGACCTGCCCGGCACCTACAGCCTGGTGCCCCGCTCACCCGACGAGGAGCTGACCCGGGCCCTGCTCACCGACCCCCGCGCCGAAGGCCGCCCGGCCCTCGTCGTCCTCACCGTCGACGCCTCCAACCTCGCCCGCAACCTGTACCTGGTAGCCGAGGTCCTGGAAGCCGGGGTGCGCTGCGTGGTCGCCCTGACGATGACGGACGTCGCCGGGGCGCGCGGCATACGCGTCGACGCGGACGCCCTGGCCGAACGGCTCGGCGCCCCGGTCGTCCCCGTCGTGCCCCGCGGACGCCGGGGCCTGGACGCGCTGGCCTGCGCGGTGGCCGGGGAACTGGCCCGCACGGACGCCCCCACCCCCCTGCGACTGCCCGAGCCCCCTCCCGCCACCGAGCCCGACGCCGAGGACGACCCCGACCTGCTCGCCGCCGAGGCCCGCTACGCCTGGGCCCACCAGGTCCTCGCCGAGGTCCGCACCGGCCACGGCCCCGCCCGCCGCACCGCGTCCGACCGCGTCGACCGGGTCCTGACCTCCCGGCTGTTCGGCATCCCCGTCTTCCTGGCCGCCATGTGGCTGGTGTTCACCGCCACCACCACGCTCGCCAAGCCGCTCCAGGACGCCCTCGGCGCGTTCGTCTCCGGCCCCGTCACCGACGGCGCCGACGGGCTGCTCTCCGGCGCTCCCGGCTGGTTGCGCGGCCTGCTCGTGGACGGCGTCATCGGCGGCGTGGGCCAACTGCTGACCTTCGTACCCCTGATGGTCATCATGTTCGTGCTGCTCGCGCTGCTGGAGGACTCCGGGTACATGGCGCGGGCCGCCTTCGTCGTCGACCGGCTGATGCGCCGGCTCGGGCTGCCCGGGCGGGCGTTCCTGCCGATCATCGTGGGCTTCGGCTGCAACGTCCCCGCCCTGGCCGGGCTGCGCATCCTCGGCAACCGCCGCCAGCGGCTGCTCGTCGGCATGATCATCCCGTACGTGTCGTGCAGCGCGCGGCTGACCGTGTACGTCCTGCTGGCCTCGGTCTTCTTCCCGCACGCGGCCGGCACCGTCGTCTTCGCGATGTACGTGGTCTCCGTCCTGCTGGTCGTCTGCGTCGGCCTGCTGCTGCGCAAGACGCTCTTCCGCGGCCTGGCCGCCGAGTCCCTGGTGCTCGAACTGCCGCCGTACCGGCTGCCCACGGTGCGCGTCGTCGGCGCGCAGTGCCGGCAGAAGCTCGGCGCGTTCCTGCGCACCGCGGGCGGCATCATCGTGGCCACGGTCACCGCGGTGTGGCTGCTCGCGGCGATACCGGCGGGGGCCGCGCCCGGCACCGCGTTCGGCGACACCCCGGTGGAGCACAGCGTCCTGGGCGCGGTGTCGCGCACCATCGCGCCCGTCTTCGCCCCGGCGGGCTTCGACGACTGGCACACCACCGCGGCCCTCGCGACGGGTTTCGTGGCCAAGGAGGCCGTGGTCGCCACGACGGCCCAGACCTACCGTGCGGACGAGCCCGAAAGCCCGGACCGGGCGGGTGAGTTGGGCACCCGGCTCCAGGAGACGTTCGACCACGCGTCCGGCGGTCACCCGCTGCCCGCCGTCCTCGCCTTCATGATCTTCCTGCTCGCCTACACGCCCTGCATGGCCACGATCGCCGCCCAGCGCCAGGAGATGGGCACCCGCCACACGCTCCTGGCCACCGGACTGCAGCTGGCGGTCGCCTGGCTGCTGGCCGTGGGCGTGTTCCAGGTTGGGGCGGTGTGGTGGTGAACGTCAGCCCCCTGCGGCACGTCCTGGTGGCGGTCCGCCGGGCGCGGGGCAGCGTACGCGTCGAGGACATCGCCGCGGAGGCGGGGGTGGCGCCGGACGAGGCGGCCTCGATGATCGAGTACTGGGTGCGGAGGGGGGTGCTGACGCGCGAGGAGGTCAACGGGGGGTGCCCGCCGGCGGGGTGCGGCGGCTGCCCGGCCCGCACCTCCTGCGGCACGCCGGCCCTCGGCGGGACGCCCTTGCTGCACACGATCCGGGTGACGGAGCCGGGCGGGTCCTGAGGCTGGACGCCCCGGGCCCGACTTCTCGCCGCCCTCGCTGCTGGAGGCTTTCGGGAAGCCCCGAAGTTCAGAAGTAGGGATTGAGAGCTTAGGGGCTGGTCAGAGCACAAGGAAGCCCCGCCCGGCACTGTGGCTGGACGGGGCTGTTCCCTGTCTGATCTTGGGCTACGAGCAGAACGACGACTTCACAGCGGTCACGATGTCCGCCGCTTGCTTGTCGCTGAGGCTCGGCACCGTGCCCCCCTCGTACCGGAGCTTGGCGTTCTTCTGGACCGTGGCAGGGTCCTTCTTGGCCTTGATGTCAGAGCAGACGTTCTCGGCACGGCGGACCGCACGGTCCTCCTTCGCCGTAAGCCCCGGGTCCACGGCTGTGAGAGCCCGTACGAGGGCCGCTGTCTGCCCCGCGTCCGGCGACGGGACGTCGTTCGCCGCGGGCGCCTTAGGCGGGGCCTCGCTCGGCTTTGCGGCGGGCTTGGCCGCTTCCGTCGTCGGCTTGGGCTTCGCATCCGTGCTGGTGGCCTTGTCGCCGTCACAGGCAGACAGGATGCCGCCGAACGCGAGCACCGCCGCCCCCACGGCGAACCACGTCTTCTTCTTCCGCTCCACAGCGGTCCCTCCCCTAGGGCGTGTCTGATGGCTCTTTGGCGAGGTCCCGGAGCCAGATGATGAGGGCTGCGGTGGCCAGGGTGCCGTGGAATATGTAGTCGCGTTTGT
>NZ_JBEOYE010000020.1:0-113713 GCF_040296945.1 Streptomyces sp. NPDC001941
GGACGCTTCCTTTGTACTCACCCTCTCGGGCTTTCCTCCGGGCGCTTCCCTTCGGTCTTTCGTGTTTCCAGCTTAGCAGATCCGATTTCCGTTTCTGCCACCCGCTGGAGCGGGCTGCCGGGCCGTTCTTCGCTTTCGCGTTTCCCTTTCCGGCGATTCACACTCTATCAGTCTTTTTCAGTCCCTCTGACCGCCGCCCTAAGGGCACGCGAAATTGCCATCCGGGAGAGGATTGGACTAGACAAGTGCTGCCGACCTTCGACTCAAAGTCGCGTTGGGGTCAGGCAGGAGTACGACAGTACATGCCGCGAGTACATGAGGCAAATCGCTAGCGGCCGTCCCTAGCTCCGCCAACCGCCACCTCTCGTGCGGAACTGGGACTTCTTATGACTTACCCTCTTCAAAGAGTGCGCCGTCCAGGACAGGTAGTGACGGCGCCAGATTCTCCGCCCCCTGGGAGGCTCCCATGACTACCGTGACGTCGCCGCTCGCTGGCCGCGCCATCGGACTCGTTGCTGTACCCGACCCGGTGTTCTCCGGAGCGATGGTCGGTCCGGGTACCGCTATTGACCCCGTGCGTGAGCCCTCGGAGGCCGTCGCTCCCGTCGACGGCATCGTTGTCTCCCTGCACCCGCACGCCTTCGTCGTCGTCGACTCCGAGGGCCACGGCGTGCTGACGCACCTGGGCATCGACACCGTGCAGCTCAACGGCGAGGGCTTCGAGCTCCTCGTCAGCAAGGGTGACACCGTGACCCGCGGCCAGGCCGTGGTCCGCTGGAACCCCGCAGACGTCGAGGCCGCCGGGAAGTCCCCCGTGTGCCCCGTCGTCGCCCTCGAGGCCACTGCCGACTCCCTCTCCGACGTCATCGAGACCGGCGACGTCACCACCGGTGACGCGCTGTTCGGCTGGCAGTAGACGTCTACTCGGGACGGACCGAGTAACAGAGAGCATTCAACGTGGCGGCGGACAGCCGCCGCCCTATCGGAGACGGTGAGATGGAGACAACGCTGCGAGGCGTCGGCGTGAGCCACGGTGTGGCCATCGGCGAGGTTCGGCACATGGGAACGGCGGTCCTCGAGCCGCCGGCGAAGCAGATCCCGGCGGAGGAGGCGGAGCGCGAACAGGGGCGCGCCCGTCAGGCCGTCGAGGCTGTGGCAGCCGACCTGAATGCGCGTGGCAATCTGGCGGGCGGCGAGGCCCAGGCCGTCCTCGAGGCCCAGGCGATGATCGCCCAGGATCCCGAGCTCATGGCCGACGTCGACCGGCGCATCGCGGTCGGCAGCACCGCCGAGCGCGGCGTGTACGACGCTTTCTCGCACTACCGCGAACTGCTGGCCGGTGCCGGTGAGTACATGGCCGGCCGCGTCGCGGACCTCGACGACGTCCGCAACCGCATCGTGGCCCGCCTCTTGGGCGTGCCGATGCCCGGTGTACCGGACAGCGACGAGCCTTACGTACTGATCGCGCGCGACCTGGCCCCGGCCGACACCGCGCTGCTCGACCCGGCCCTGGTGCTCGGGTTCGTGACCGAGGAGGGCGGGCCGACCAGCCACAGCGCCATCCTGGCGCGCGCCCTGGGCGTGCCGGCCGTCGTCGCCCTGCCGGGCGCCGGTGAGCTGGCCGAGGGCACCGTGATCGCGGTGGACGGCAGCACGGGCGAGATCTTCGTGGACCCGAGCGAGGAGAAGCGGGCCGCGCTGGAGAGCGCCGCCGCCGAGCGCAAGGCCGCGCTCTCCGCTTCCACCGGCCCGGGCGCGACGTCGGACGGCCACAAGGTGCCGCTGCTGGCCAACGTCGGCGGTCCCGCCGACGTCCCGGCGGCCGTGGAGGCCGGGGCCGAGGGTGTGGGCCTGTTCCGCACCGAGTTCCTCTTCCTGGACGACAGCAAGCAGGCGCCGTCCGAGGAGAAGCAGGTCGAGGCGTACCGCCAGGTCCTGGAGGCGTTCCCCGAGGGTCGTGTCGTCGTGCGCGTCCTGGACGCCGGCGCCGACAAGCCGCTGGACTTCCTCACGCCGGCCGACGAGCCCAACCCGGCGCTGGGCGTGCGTGGTCTGCGCAGCCTCCTCGACCACCCCGAGGTCCTGCGCACCCAGCTGACCGCGCTGGCCAAGGCCGTCGAGGGCCTGCCGGTCTACCTCGAGGTCATGGCCCCGATGGTGGCCGACCGCCAGGACGCCAAGGCGTTCGCGGACGCGTGCCGCGAGGCCGGTCTGCAGGCGAAGTTCGGCGCGATGGTGGAGATTCCCTCCGCCGCGCTGCGCGCCCGCTCGATCCTGCAGGAGGTGGAGTTCCTGTCGCTGGGCACCAACGACCTGGCGCAGTACACCTTCGCCGCCGACCGTCAGGTCGGTGCGGTGTCGCGCCTGCAGGACCCGTGGCAGCCCGCGCTGCTCGACCTGGTCGCGATGTCGGCCGAGGCCGCCAAGGCCGAGGGCAAGAGCTGTGGCGTCTGCGGTGAGGCGGCGTCCGACCCGCTGCTCGCGTGCGTGCTGACCGGTCTGGGCGTCACCTCCCTCTCCATGGGCGCGGCGTCGATTCCTTATGTGCGCGCGACGCTGGCCAAGCACACGCTGGCTCAGTGCGAGCGGGCCGCCGCCGCCGCGCGTGCGGCGGACACGGCCGAGGACGCCCGCGTGGCGGCGCAGGCGGTGCTGTCCGGGGAGTAGTCGTTCCCGAGCAGGTCGTGGAGGGGCTTCCCGCCGTCGAGGCGGGGAGCCCCTTTCGCGTGTCCGGCCTCAGTGGTGGCGCGGCCAGTGGGTCCCGGGGTCGACGGGGTAGCCCGCGCGGTACTCGACGCCGGGTTCGGGTGAGAGCGGGTCGCCGGTGGTGGCGTCGGTGCAGTACGCGTTGAACACCTCGGCCTCGCTGAGCGGTTCGAGCCGGCCGTGCGCCAGGCGCCATCCGCGGAGCACGTCGGGTGCTTCGGGGGTGCTGGTGCGCAGGACGACTCCGCCGGGGCTGCGCAGCGCGATGCCCGCGGCGAGGACGGTGGCGAACTCGGCGCCCTCGGAGGTGTCGAGGCGGGCGGGCCCCGAGGCGTCGGTCTCGGCGTGCAGGACGGCGATGAGGTGTTCGTCGTCGGCGGGGACGCTGCACACCACGTGGTGGATGCCGGGCCCGGCGCCTTCGAGGAGGGCGACCATCAGGTGGGAGGCCTGGTCGAAGGCGGCGCGGCCGATGTCCTCGCCGCATTCGGCGCACTCCCCCACGCCGGAGAGCAGTACGGTCGCGTACTCCCATGTCGCGTGGCGGACCGCCTGGTTGACGACCTGGGGCACCAGGTGGTCGATGGGCTGGCCGCGGTAGGTGACGCAGGCGCCGCTGGCGGCGACCTCGGCGGTGAAGCGGCTCCGGCTGTCGGGGGTGTCGGGGTCGAGTCCGGCCCCGGCACAGTACTCCTCGTACTCCTCGGGGTCGAAGAGGGCGACGGCGGTGTGGCCGCCTTCGGTGGCGAGGCTTCTGAGGAGGCCGTCGACCTGGCGCAGATACGTGTCGTGGTCGTCGAAGGCGAAGGTGCGGTAGCGGCCCATGGCCGTGAAGTCGTGCGGGTCGGCGAGCAGGCCGACGGCGCTGGGTACGTCGCGGCGCAGGGCGCGCCGCATGGATGTCGTGTTCTTCGGTTGTGCCATGACTTCCCCCTGAGTCTGTCGATCAGTGCTCACTCACCGTAACCGGGGGGACTGACAACGGCGTCGTGGTGGCGGTCTCGTGGCGGCGCACGAGGGCGTTCTGGGCGAGGCAGGTGGCGGCGAGGACGGCGGCGAGGACGGGCCAGGCGGGGGCGCCGACGGCGATGACGGTGGTGACGATCAGGGGTCCGGCGCTGCGCTGGACCGAGGGGGCGAGGCCGTGGACGCCGAGGTAGGCGCCCTGGGCCTCGGCGGGGGCGAGGTGCACGGAGAGTTCCCAGGAGACCGTGGCGTGGATGATCTCGGCGAAGGTGAGGGCGACGGCGGCGAGGAGGACGGCCGCGGTGGCGGTCCAGCGGCCGTCGGTGGTGGAGGCGGAGAGGGCGAGGCAGCCGAGGGCGTAGGCGCCGGCGAGCGGGGCGAGCAGGCGGCGGGCCGCGGCGGGGGTGGTGCCGAAGCGGGAGAAGGGGACTTGGAAGAGGACGACGAGGACGCTGTTGAGGACCAGGATCAGCGGGGCGAGGCCGACGGGGGCGTCGGTGGCGTGGACGATCCACAGCGGCATGCCGACCTGGAGGATCGCGTCGTCGAGGAAGAGCACGGCTTCGGTGGCGGTGTAGAGGAGGAAGGTCCGGTCGCGCCACGGGCGGGGCGGCCGGGTGTCGGGGGCGCCGGTGGACTTCGGGTCGTGGGTGCGCACGACCCGGGTGGGTGCCTGGGGTTCGGCGCAGCGGGCGGTGAGGGCCGCCATCAGGACGTACGAGAGGACGTTGGCGATGAGCAGGGCCTGGTAGGCGGCGGCGGTGGCGAAGGAGAGCGCGGCCGCGGCGCCGAGGCCGCCGACGGCCCAGCCGAGGTTGCCGATGGTGCGCTGTACGGCCTGGTAGCGGACGCGGTCGGGGCCGGCGGCGCGGGCGGCGTAGAGCTTGTTGAGGACGCTGCTCGCCCGGTCTGGCAGGGCGCCGATCGCGGAGAGGACCAGGAGCAGGGCGTAGTCGTGGGTGGTGAGCAGGGCCAGCAGGGCGGCGGCGCGCAGGAGTTGGGAGCCGATGAGGACGTGGGTGACCGGGAAGCGGTCGGCGAGGCGGCCCGCGAGGGGGGCTCCGGCGATGCCGAGGGCGCCGGAGACGCCGACGAGGATGCCGATCTGTCCGACGCCGAGGTGGGTCACGTACGTGAAGTAGAGCGCGACGGCGGCGGCCCAGAGGCCGGTGCCGATCTTGTCGATGAACTGGACGAGGAGCATGCGGCGGCCGTCGCGGCCGCCGGGTACGTCCCGCACGGCGGTGCGGGCTCGATCGAGCATGTTCACGTTATTTCCCCCACACGCGGCCTCGCGCACGTCGCACTTGACCACGCCTTTGTATTGATACATTATTTGGAACGTGGCAGCACAATATTCGATCACGGGGTCCACGGCCAAGGGGATCGCCGCGTCCGTCGAGCGCGCGGTGGCGGCCGGCGGGCTCGGGCCCGGCGCCGCCCTCCCCCCGGTGCGCAGGCTGGCGGACGAGCTGGGGGTCAGCCCCGGGACCGTCGCGACCGCCTACAAGGAGCTGCGCCAGCGCGGCGTCGTCGTCACGCGCGGGCGCGGCGGGACCGTCGTGGCACACGCCCCCGCGGTCGCCTCCCGCCGCCCGCCCCGGGTTCCCGAGGGACTGCGCGACCTGGCCGGCGGCCATCCCGACCCGGCGTTCCTGCCGGTCCTGCACCCGCCCGCCGAGGTCCTGCCCGTGCCGGGCTCCCATCGCGCGGCGCCCCGGCTGGCCGGGCTCGAAGGGCTCACGCGCGCGTGGTTCGCGCGCGACGGGGTCCCCGCCGAGCACGTGACGTTCGCCCACGGGGCGCTGGACTGCATCGCACGGCTGCTCTCCACCGAACTGCGGCCCGGCGACGCAGTGGCCGTGGAGGACCCCGGTTTCCACCACCTGCTGGACCTGGTGGCCGCGCTGGGGCTGCGCACCGTGCCCGTCGCGGTCGACGACGAGGGGATCACTCCCGAGGCGCTGCGCTCCGCACTGCGGTCGGGGGTACGGGCACTGGTGTGCAGCCCGCGCGGGCAGAGCCCGATGGGAGGGTGCTTCTCGCCCGGACGGCGGGACGACCTGGCCCGGATCCTCACGGCCTCCCCCGACGTCCTGGTGGTGGAGGACGACCACAACGCGGAGATCTCCGGGGTGCCCGCGTACTCCCTCGCCGCGGCCGGGCTCCCCCGCTGGGCGCAGGTGCGGACGGTCTCCAAGCACCTGGGCATCGATCTGCGGTGGGCGGGTGTGGCCTGTGACGCGGCGACACTGGCGCGACACGACGGACGGATGCTGATGACGTCCGGGTGGGTCAGCCACGTGCTCCAGGAGACGGCGGCCCGGGCGATGGACGACCCGGCCACGCGCGCGGTGGTGGCGTCCGCCGGGAGCGCCTACACCGAGCGGCGCGAGGCGCTGGTACGGGAGCTGGGCGCGCGCGGGATCGCCGCGCACGGCGCGAGCGGGCTGAGCGTGTGGGTACCGGTGCGCGACGAGTCCGCCGTGGTGAACGGGCTGCGCTCGCACGGATGGTGGGTGGCCGCGGGAGCCCGGTTCCGGATCGCGTCCCCCACTGCGGTACGGATCACGACCGCGGGGCTCGACGTGGCGGACGCACGGCGGCTGGCCGGCGACTTCGCCTCCGTGCTCGGCGATTCGGAGGCGTTGTACGGCGGTTGAGCCGCGCGCCCCGGGTGCGGCCCGGGGCGCGACGGTTCGCGGTCACTTCCTGGTGCGGGCCAGTTCCTCGTAGAAGCCCAGCAGGGACACGTCGTCCACCGAGCCCGCGTTCACGGCCCTGGCGAGCGGGGTGCCCTGCAGGAGGCGCTTGACGGGGACCTCGATGCGCTTGCCGGTGAGGGTGTGCGGGACGCCGGGGACCTCGATGATGTCGTCGGGGACGTGGCGCGGCGACAGGTTCGCGCGGATCGCGGCCCGGATGCGTTCGCGCAGCCCGTCGTCGAGCGTCGCGCCCTCGGCGAGGTGGACGAAGAGCGGCATCCAGTAGCCGCCGTCGGGTTCCTCGAGGCCGATCACGAGCGACTCCCGGACCTCGGGGAGGCGTTCCACGACCTCGTAGATGTCGGCCGAACCCATGCGCACGCCCTGGCGGTTGAGCGTGGAGTCGGAGCGTCCGTGGATGACGACCGAGCCGCGCTCCGTGATCGTGATCCAGTCGCCGTGCCGCCACGCTCCGGGGAACATGTCGAAGTAGCTGTCGTGGTAGCGGCTGCCGTGCGGGTCGTTCCAGAAGTACACCGGCATCGACGGCATCGGGGCGGCGACCACCAGCTCGCCGACCTCGCCCGTCAGCGGCTTGCCCGCGGGGTCCCACGCCTGGAGGTCCGTGCCGAGGCCGGCCGCCTGGAGCTCGCCGATGTGCACCGGCAGGGTGGGGACGGCGCCGGCGAAGCAGCTGCACACGTCCGTGCCGCCGCTGACGGAGGCGATCCACAGGTCCTCGCCGCTGTCCGCGAACTCGTCGTGCAGCCAGCGGAAGCCGTCCGGAGGGAGGGGCGATCCGGTGGTGGCGACGCACTTGATCCTGGACAGGTCGTACGCGCGCGTGGGGTGCACCCCGGCCTTGCGGCAGGCCATGACGTACGCGGCGGAGGTGCCGTACAGGGTGGCGCCGGTGCGCTCGGCGACGCGCCACTGGGCGCCGGTGTCGGGGTAGCCGGGGCTGCCGTCGTACAGGACGACCGTGGTGCCGGTCAGCAGGCCGGAGACGAGGAAGTTCCACATCATCCAGCCGGTGGAGGTGTACCAGAAGAAGCGGTCCTCGGGGCCCAGGTCGCAGTGCAGGCCGATCTGCTTGAAGTGCTCCAGGAGGATGCCGCCCTGGGACTGGACGATGGCCTTGGGCAGGCCGGTCGTTCCGGAGGAGTACAGGACCCACAGGGGGTGGTCGAAGGCGACCGGCTCGAAGACCGGCTCCGTGTCCCCGGCGGTGACCTCGTCCCAGTCCAGCGCGCCTTCGGGCGCCGGGGTGCCCAGGAGCGGGATGTGCACCACCGCGCGCAGGCCGGGCAGCTCGCGGCGCAGTTCGGCGACGGTGTCGCGGCGGTCGTGCTCCTTGCCGCCGTAGCGGTAGCCGTCGACGGTGAACAGGACCACCGGCTCGACCTGCTGGAAGCGGTCCAGGACGCTGCGGGCGCCGAAGTCGGGGGCGCAGGAGGTCCACACGGCGCCGACGGCGGCGGTGGCGAGCAGGGCGGTGACGGCTTGCGGGACGTTGGGAAGGTAGCCGCTGACCCGGTCGCCCGGGCGTACGCCCAGGGCGCGCAGCCTGGCGGCCAGGGAGCCGACCTGGCGGCGCAGTTCGGCCCAGCTGACGGGGACGGGTTCGTGCGACTCGTCGACGTGCAGCAGGGCGGGCTCGTCGGGGCGGTCGGCGGCGGCGCGCAGGGCGTGCTCGGCGTAGTTGAGGGTGGCGCCGGGGAACCACTGGGCGCCGGGCATGGTCCGTTCGCCGAGCACGCGCGCGTAGGGCGTGGAGAAGCGGACGTCGAACCAGACGGCGACGGCCTCCCAGAACGTGTCCAGGTGCTCCACCGACCAGCGGTGCAGTGCGGGGTAGCCGCCCTCGGCCGGGGCTCCGTACCGCTCGGCCGCCCAGGCCTGGAAGCGGGTCACGGCCGCCGCGTCGACACGGGCCTCGTCCGGCTGCCACAGGGCTGCCGGCTCCGGTGCGGGGGTGGCAGGGGACGAGGTCATGGGGCGGCTCCCGGCTTCCTGGCTCTACACGAGGGTGGGCGTGCGTCCCGCGCACGTGCAGGGGTGTGCGCGGACGCGTGGCTGACACGGACGATGCCACGTGATCGTCTTTCGCACCAGGGTTGCCCGCACATGCCGAAGGGGTGCGGCATGTGTCGGCGCACCATGTACGTGCGGAGTCCCGGGACGGGTGAACGGAAGTTGAACGGACCCCGGGAACGCCCCGGTCAGTGGCAGGGTGAGCTGCATGGACGGTCGTGAGCTGGCGCGTTCGGTACGCGCGGTGAGGATGTTCGGTACGTCGCAGGGGCTGCGGGCGCTGCGCTCCACCTGGCGGCAGCGGCGGGCGGACGCGGCCGGGCTGCCGCCGCGCGGCCCCGAACGCGCGCGCGTGCCCGGCGCCGTCACGGGGACGGAGGTGGTGCCGGGGGGCGGGGTCGTCCGGTTCGCGCGCTCCGAGCTGCGGGTGGTCGTGGCGAGCGGCGGCGCGGTGTTCTACGGCTGGGACGGCGCGCTGCCGCTGCCGTCGTACGCGCTGGCCGGGGAGGCGCCGGAGCCGGACCCGCGGGCCGTCCTGGAGCCCGACAAGGACGGTGGCTGGCGGGTGGTGTCCGAGCGGGTCACGGTGACCGTGTCGCGGCACGGGGCGGTGGAGGTGCGCACGCCGGGCGGCGTGGTGCTGCGCAGGGACCTGCCGCCGAGGTGGTGGGAGCCGGTGCGGGGCGGGCCGGCGCGCTGGGTGCAGCGCAGCGAGGTGCCGGCGGACGCGCGGTTCTTCGGCCTGGGCGGCCGGGCCGCGGGGCCCCGGCTGCGGGACGGCTCCTACCGGCTGTGGAACACCGATCCGCGCGGCAGCTTCGGCCCGGACGACGATCCGCTGTACATCACGATGCCGCTGCAGCTGGTGGTCTCCGACGCGGGGACGCACCTGGCGTTCCACGACAGCACGTGGGACGGGCGGGTGCTGCTGCGCGAGGGCGAGGAGGGCGCCGGATCGGGGCACGACCGGCCGGGCAGCAGCGAGGTGCGGATGAGCGGCGGGCCGCTGCGGTGCTGGGTGCTGGTGGGTACTCCCGCGCGCGTGCTGCACGGCTGGGCGCAGCTGACGGGCGCGCCCGCGCTGCCGCCGTCGTGGGCGCTGGGGCCGCAGCACGCGCGCTGGGGGTTCGGCAGCGAGGCGGAGGTGCGCCGGGTGGTCGACGGCTACCGGCGGCGCGAACTGCCGCTGTCCGTGCTGCACCTGGACATCGACCACTACGACGGGCACCAGGTGTTCACCGTCGACCGGGAGCGCTTCCCCGATCTGCCGGGGCTGGCCAAGGACCTGGCCGGACAGGGCGTACGGCTGGTGTCGATCGTGGATCCGGCGGTCAAGGCGCAGGGGCCGCTGCACGAAGGCGGTGCGGCTGTCGGGACCGAGGGGGCGTTCGTGCGGGACGCGCGCGGGCGTGAGGTGCGGGGCGTGGTGTGGCCGGGCGAGTGCGTGTACCCGGACTTCACGGATCCGGCGGTGCGCGCGTGGTGGGGCGGTCTGTACGAGGAGCGGCTGGCCCAGGGCTTCGCCGGGGTGTGGCACGATATGAACGAGCCGGTGTCGTTCACGCCGTTCGGCGACATGACGCTCCCCCGGTCGGCGCGGCACGCGCTGGAGGGCCGGGGCGGCGACCACCGCGAGGCGCACAACGTGTACGGCCTGGCGATGGCGCGGGCGGGCTACGAGGGGCTGCGGCGGCTGCGGCCCGAGGAGCGGCCGTTCCTGTTCTCGCGCTCGGGCTGGGCGGGGATGCAGCGCTACGGCGGCACCTGGTCCGGTGACGTGAGCAGTTCCTGGCCGGGGCTGCGGGCCTCGCTGGCGCTGGTGCTCGGGGCGGGGCTGAGCGGGGTGCCGTACTCGGGTCCTGACGTCGGCGGCTTCGACGGCGATCCGTCGCCGGAGCTGTACCTGCGCTGGTTCCAGCTGGGGGCGTGGCTGCCGCTGTTCCGGACCCACGCGGCGATCGACGCGGGCCGCAGGGAGCCGTGGGAGTTCGGGCCCCGGGTCCTGGAGCACGCGCGCGTGGCGCTGGCCGAGCGGGAGCGGATGCGGCCGTACTTCGTGACCCTGGCGCACCTGGCGCGGCTGACCGGAGCGCCGTACGTGCGGCCCCTGTGGTGGGGCGCGCCGGAGGACCGGGCGCTGCGGGACTGCGAGGACGCGTTCCTGCTGGGTGACGCGCTGCTGGTGGCGCCGGTGTTCGAGCGGGGCACGGACCGGCGGGCGGTGCGGCTGCCGCGGGGGCTCTGGTACGACACGGTGACGGGCGAGGCGTACGAGGGGCCGGGTCAGGTGCTCCTGAGTGCGCCGCTGCCGGACGCGGCGGACTCGCGGATCCCGGTGCTCGCACGCGCGGGCTCGGTGGTGCCGGTGCGGGGCGCGGACGGGGGGACGGAGCTGGAGGTGTGGGCCCCGGCGGCGGGTCGTACCGGCGGTGGTTTGGTGGTCGCGGACGCGGGGGACGGGTGGGAGCCGTCGGAGGTGGAGCGGTACGCGACGCGTCTGGTGGACGGGGAGGTCGTGGTGGAGCGGCTGGGGTCGGAGCGGGGCGTGGAGCGCCGGGTGCGGGTGCGGGGGCTGTGACGGGTGGGGTGTGTGAGGGGCAGGGTGCCTGAGGGGCGGGGTGTACGGCGGGGCGCGTCAGGCGTAGCGGCCGGCGAACCAGTTCCGGACGGCCGCGGTGTGCAGATCGAACGCCAACTCCTCGGGGGCGCGCAGCAGGTGCCACCCCTCGGTCTCGTCCGTCGCGGCGGGGGGAGGGAGTTCGGCGGCGGGGCGGGGCGGCAGCAGGCCGAACACCAGCAGATGGCCGCTGGGCGCGCTCATGGCGTCGGCGAGCCGGACGGTGCCGGGGATCGCCTCGATCCCGGTCTCCTCGCGCAGTTCCCGTACGACAGCGTCCCGCCAGTCCTCGCCGTCGTCGATGAACCCTCCGGGCAGCGCGGCACGGCCCACGTGCGGCTCGATGCCGCGGGTGATGGCCACGAGTGACGTGCCCCGCTCGTCCGTCACGGGCAGCAGGGCGAGGGCGACGGGCAGCGGATTGCGGTAGGCGGTGTCCCCGCAGGCGGCACAGGTGCGGGGCCAGCCGTCGAGGGGCCGGGGGTAGGGCGCGCCGCAGGTGGAGCAGTGGGAGTTCCTCACGGGCGCGGACTGTAGTGCACCGGGCGGGGTTCCAGGGGGCTTTCGGATGCCTTCGTGTGCGTGCGCGTGAGGCTCGTGGCGCGTGTGCCAGGGGCTCGTGGTCCGTCGGCGAGAGGCTCGCGACGGCGCTGTCCGTCCGGTGCGGACCCGTGCGGGCCTTGCGCACGCGGGCGCGCGCGGGGGCGATCGTCTTTCGCCGTCACCCGCGCACCTGGTATCTGGGTGCGCATGACACGACTCGCTTCCGCTTTCCGCGTCCTGGCCGTGACCGCGGCCGCCGCCCTGCTGTCCACGGCCACCGTGCCCGCCGCGCAGGCCGGGCCCGAACCGAAGGCGCCCCGGGAGTTCGTGGCGCTGGCCGCGGTGGACCCGACGATCATCCAGGAGATGCGCTACACCACGGCCCACGACTTCATGGGCGAGCCGGTGGACGGCTACCGCGCGCCGGTGTGCATCGTGACGCGCCCCGCGGCCCGGGCCCTGCACCGGGCCCAGTCGGAACTCCTGCGCCGGGGCTACTCGCTGAAGGTGTACGACTGCTACCGCCCGCAGCGGGCCGTGGACCACTTCGTGCGCTGGGCCAAGGACCTCGCGGACGAGCGGATGAAGGCGGAGTTCTATCCGCGGGTCGACAAGTCCCGGCTGTTCGAGGACGGTTACATCGCCGAGAAGTCGGGGCACAGCCGGGGCTCGACCGTCGACCTGACCATCGTGCGGCTGCCCGCGAAGCCGACGCGGCCGTACCGTCCCGGCGAGACCCTGGTGCCGTGCTACGCGCCGCGCTCGGAGCGCTTCCCCGACAACTCCGTGGACATGGGCACCGGATTCGACTGCTTCGACACGCTCGCGCACACCGACGACCCGCGGGTCCAGGGGGTCCAGCGCGCCAACCGGCAGCTGCTGAAGTCGACGCTGACGGGCCTGGGGTTCGTGAACCTGGCCGAGGAGTGGTGGCACTACACGTTCAAGCCCGAGCCCTTCCCGGACACCTACTTCGACTTCCCCGTCGCCTGGAGCTCGCTCACCGGACGGCGCTGAGGACGGCGGCGGGCGGCCGGAACCACCCCCGTGGGCCCCGGCCGCCCGTCCACTCCTAACGGACGCGGCGGGGGCCGTCCCGGTTCTCCCCCACAGGGCACTGCTTCCTCGGAGTTTTCCACAGGCCCTGACCGGTTTCCCGCGGGGCGGTTACCGTGGCGTACATGGAGCGGAAAGAGCAGCGCACGTTCGATTCGTACGAGGATTTCTGGCCCTACTACGTCGCGATGCACTCGAAGGCGGCCACCCGCTGGGTGCACCTCACCGGGACCCTGACGGGCCTGGCCATCAGCGCCTACGGACTGGTCCGGGGCCGCCCGCGGTACGCGCTGGCGCTCCCGCTGATCGGGTACGGGACCGCCTGGCCCGCGCACTTCCTGATCGAGGGGAACAACCCGGCCACCTTCGGGCACCCGGCCTGGTCGCTGCGCGGGGACGCGCAGATGATCCGGATGATGCTGGCGGGACGGGACGCGGAGCTGGCGGAGATAGCCCAGAAGTGGCTGGCCGAGAACGCCTGACCGCGCCGCCCGGCGGCGAGCCGGAGCGTCTGATTGAGCGTCAGTTCGGGGGTGGTGCTCGGCGTGCCCGCGTGGCAGTCTTCTGACGTTCCGTCAGATGTCGTGCCGGGGAGGGGCTGTGACACGCACACGCAAACCCGTGGTGGACGGGTGGTTCACACCGGACGGCGACGGGGAGGAATTCCGGCTCCTCGGCACCCGCTGCTCGGCCTGCTCGGCGGTGTACTTCCCGCGCGAGGACGCGTACTGCCGCAATCCCGGGTGCCCGGGCGGCGACCTCACCGAGGTCCCGCTGTCCCGGCGGGGCCGGGTCTGGTCGTACACCGACGGGCGCTACCGGCCGCCCGCCCCGTACGTCTCGGACCCCGACGCCGCCTGGGAGCCCTACACGCTGGTCGCGGTCGAGCTGGCCGACGAGGGCATGGTCGTCCTCGGGCAGGCCGCGCCCGGAGTCGCGGTGGCGGACCTGGCCGTGGGCATGGAGGTCGAGCTGGTGCCCGGAGTGCTCAACGAGGACGCCGACACCGTCTGGACCACCTGGCACTGGCGGCCCGCGGGGGTGACCGCGTGAGCGGGGACGTCGCGGTGCTCGGTGCCGGGATGCACCCCTGGGGCAAGTGGGGCCACGGCTTCACCACGTACGGAACGGCCGCCGCCCGTACGGCGCTCGCCGACGCGGGCGTCGACTGGCGGGACGTCGGGTCCATCGTCGGTGCCGACACGGTGCGCGGTGGCTACCCGGGCTACGTGGCGGGCGCGACCTTCGCGCGCGCCCTGGGCTGGCAGGGCGCGCGGGTGACCAGCGTCTACGCGGCGTGCGCGTCCGGGGCGCAGGCCATCGCGACGGCCCGGGCGCAGATCCTGGCGGGACTGGCTGACGTGGTGCTGGTGGTCGGCGCGGACGCGGCGCCCAAGGGGTTCTTCGCCCCCGCGGGCGGGGAGCGGCCGGACGACCCCGACTGGCTGCGCTTCCGGGTGCTCGGCGCGACCAACCCGGCGTACTTCGGCCTCTACGCGCGCCGCCGGATGGCCCTGTACGGCGACACCGTCGAGGACTTCGCACAGGTCAAGGTGAAGAACTCGGCGGCCGGCGCGCTCAATCCGCACGCGCGCTACCGCAAGGCCGTGAGCGCCGAGGAGGTCGCGGCCTCCGCGGTCGTCGCCGACCCGCTGCGGCTGCTGGACATCTGCGCCACCTCGGACGGCGGCGCGGCGCTGGTGCTGTCGTCGATGGAGTTCGCGCGACGGCGCGGGGTCACCGACCCGGTGCGGGTGCGGGCCGTGTCCACTGTGACGCCGGTCTACCCGCGCACGGTCCTCGACCTGCCCGACGTCGCCACGGACTCCACGACGGCCGTCGCGGCCCCGGAGCAGGGCTTCCGGGCCTCGATCGCGCGGGCCGCGTACGAGGAGGCGGGCATCGGGCCCGAGGACCTGTCGCTCGCCGAGGTGTACGACCTGTCCACGGCGCTGGAGCTGGAGTGGTACGAGGACATCGGACTGTGCGGCGCCGGGGAAGGGGCTAAGCTGGTCCGAGAGGGCATCACCGCGCTCGGCGGACGGGTGCCGGTGAACCCCAGCGGGGGCCTGGCGTCCTTCGGCGAGGCAGTGCCCGCGCAGGCGATCGCCCAGGTCTGCGAACTGACCTGGCAGCTGCGCGGCACGGCCGGGGAGCGCCAGGTGACGGGCGCACGGGCCGGGATCACCGCGAACCAGGGGCTGTTCGGGCACGGGTCGGCCGTGGTGGTGGTGCGCTGAGGCAGGGGCGGGGAGGGCGGAAGGCTGAAGGGCCGGGGTCCGGGGAAGCCGGAGAGGCCGGGGCCCGGAGAGGCCGGGGCCCGGAGAGGCCGGGGCCCGGGGCGTGCTCCTCCGGGTCGTCGCCGCCCCGGTTCCGTACGCCCGGAAGCCCCGCCCCCCTACGCACGCCGGGCCCCATCCCCGTACGAAACGGGTTGGCGTTCTCGTCCCGGGTGTCCAGCCGACCCCGTGAACTGGGCTTGCTGTCCGCGACCTTGACGGCCCGTCACCGCCGGTGAAAACTGCCTCTTCGTCGGCATCGCCGCACGTCGGCACGCTCACCACGCTCGTCACGGACGCCGAGCGGACACGGGCCCTCCCCTGCCCCGGCTCCGTCGCCCTGGGAAAGCACCCACGTCAGGAGCCGCCATGAGCAACGGGGACATCTTCGTCGGCGAGGCCATCGGCACGGCGATCCTCATCCTGTTCGGCGCGGGCGTCTGCGCCGCCGTCACACTGCACCACTCCAAGGCGAGAGCCGCCGGGTGGGTGGTGATCGCCTTCGGCTGGGGCTTCGGCGTACTGGCCGGCGCGTACACCGCGGCCCCGCTGTCCGGCGGGCACCTGAACCCGGCGGTCACGCTGGGCCTGGCCGTGGACACCGGAGAGTGGGGCAAGGTACCGCTCTACCTGCTCGGGCAGATGGTCGGCGCGATCGCGGGCGCCGTGCTGACCTGGCTGGTCTACTTCGCGCAGTTCCAGGCCAACGCCGAGGAGTCGGCGGCGCTGCCCACGCTGGGGATCTTCTCCACGTCCCCCGAGATCCGCAAGCCGGTCGCCAACCTGATCACCGAGGTCATCGCGACCATCGCGCTCGTCCTGCCCATCCTGGCCTTCGGCCGCAACGACGGAATCGGCATCGGGCAGATCCCCGGCCAGGACGCCGGCATCTACGGCTCCGGCATCTCGATCCTGCTCGTCTCGCTGCTCGTCGTCGGCATCGGCCTGTCGCTCGGCGGGCCCACGGGCTACGCCATCAATCCCGCGCGCGACCTCGGCCCGCGCATCGCACACGCGCTGCTGCCGATCCCCAACAAGGGGACGTCGGACTGGGGCTACGCCTGGATCCCGGTGGCGGGCCCGCTGATCGGCGGGCTGCTGGCCGGACTGGTCTTCAACGCCCTGTACTGAGGCACGTGTTCAACGCCCCGTACCGGGTGACACGTACAGAGCCCGCGAACCGCGCGTACGGAGCCCGCCCACGGTCCGTACAGAGCCCGATCCGCGTACTCCCCGAACCGCCCCTCCGTCCCGAGAGCCCGTACCGACCCACCCTCCCGGCCACAACCGGCGCCCCGCCCCCGCAGACTCCCCTCCCCCTTCCGCCTCCCGCGGAGCCAAGGAGCCGTCATGACGGACACCTCCCGCACCTACGTCGCGGCGATCGACCAGGGCACCACGTCCAGCCGCTGCATCATCTTCGACCAGGACGGCGGCGCCGTCGCCGTCGACCAGCGCGAGCACCGCCAGATCTTCCCCAAGCCCGGCTGGGTGGAGCACGACGCCGCCGAGATCTGGTCCAAGGTCCAGGCCGTCGTCGCGGGCGCGCTCGCCAAGGCCGGGCTGCGCCCCGACCAGCTGAGCGCCCTCGGCATCACCAACCAGCGCGAGACGACGGTCCTGTGGGACCGCTCGACCGGCAAGCCGGTGCACAACGCGATCGTCTGGCAGGACACCCGCACCTCCGCGCTCTGCCGCGAACTGGGCGGCAGCGACGGCCCCGACCGCTTCCGCGACACCACCGGGCTCCCGCTGGCCAGCTACTTCTCCGGCCCCAAGGCGGCCTGGCTGCTGGACAACGTGCCCGGACTGCGCGCCCGCGCCGAGCGCGGCGACATCGCCTTCGGCACCATCGACTCCTGGCTCATCTGGAACCTCACCGGAGGCACCGAGGGCGGCGTGCACGTCACCGACGTCACCAACGCCTCGCGCACCCTGCTGATGGACCTCGAACGCCTGGAGTGGGACCGGGAGATCCTCGACGCGCTGCGCGTGCCCGCGGCGGTGCTGCCCGAGATCCGCTCCTCGTCCGAGGTGTACGGAACGGCCGTCGGACAGCTGCGCGGCGTACCGGTGGCGTCCGCGCTGGGCGACCAGCAGGCCGCCGTGTTCGGCCAGGCCTGCTACGACACGGGCACCGCCAAGAACACGTACGGCACCGGCAGTTTCCTGCTCCTGAACACCGGCAACCGTCCGGTGCCGTCCAAGAGCGGACTGCTGACCACCATGGGCTACAAGATCGGTGACCAGGACCCGGTGTACTGCCTGGAGGGTTCGATCGCGATCACCGGGGCGCTGGTGCAGTGGTTCCGCGACCAGCTGGGCATCATCCGCGACGCGTCCGAGATCGAGGCGCTGGCGGCGAGCGTGGACGACAACGGCGGCGCGTACATCGTGCCCGCCTTCTCCGGCCTGTTCGCCCCCTACTGGCGCTCCGACGCGCGCGGTGTGATCACGGGCCTGACCCGGTACGTGACCAAGGCGCACCTGGCCCGCGCGGTCCTGGAGGCCACCAGCTGGCAGACCCGCGAGGTGGTGGACGCCATGTACCAGGACTCGGGCGTGCGGATCACCACCCTGAAGGTGGACGGCGGGATGACCGCCAACGGACTGCTGATGCAGCACCAGGCGGACGTGCTCGGGGTGCCGGTGATCCGGCCCCAGGTCGCGGAGACGACGTGCCTGGGCGCCGCGTACGCGGCCGGGCTCGCCACCGGGGTGTGGTCCGGCACCGACGAGCTGAAGACCCACTGGAAGCGGGACGAGGAGTGGGCGCCGCGGATGGGCGCCGAGGAGCGCGAGCGCGAGTACGCGCGCTGGCGCAAGGCGGTGGAGCGCAGCTTCGGCTGGCAGGAGGAGGACGACTGACAGGCCCCGTACGCGCGTTCCCGCCCGGCGGGACGGAGCGCGCGGGAGCGCTCCGGACGACTCACGGCCCGTACCCCTGTCGGCGGGGGTACGGGCCGTGGCCCTCGCCAGCGTCCCGCGGCGGCCCTGTGCGGGGCACAGGCGGCCGCCGGGCCCTCAGGTGGCCGCCGGCTCGCGCAGGCGCTCCGACAGCGTCAGGGCGTGCTCCACGACCGCCACCAGGACCTCCTTGACGGACTCCCGGTCGCGCGCGTCGCACAGCAGCAGCGGGACGTCGGGGTCCAGATCCAGGGCGCCGCGCACCGACTCGACCGGGAAGCGGTCCGCGTCCTCGAAGCAGTTGACGGCGACGGTGAACGGGATGCCCCGGCGCTCGAAGTAGTCCACGGCGGCGAAGCAGTCCTGAAGCCGGCGCGTGTCGGCGAGGACCACCGCGCCGAGCGCCCCGGTGGCCAGCTCGTCCCACAGGAACCAGAAGCGGTCCTGTCCGGGCGTGCCGAACAGGTACAGGACCAGGTCCTCGCGCAGCGTGATCCGCCCGAAGTCCATGGCGACCGTGGTCGTCGTCTTCGTCTCGACGCCGTGCAGGTCGTCGACCGGGCGGCCCGCCTCGCTGAGCGTCTCCTCCGTGCGCAGCGGCCGGATCTCGCTGACCGCGCCCACCAGGGTCGTCTTGCCGACCCCGAAGCCCCCCGCGACCAGGATCTTCAGCGTCACCGGCTCGACCGGCGGCTTGTTGCGCCTAGAGCGCCCGAAGGCCATTGATCACCTCGCGCAGAATGCTCACGTCCGGCAGTTCGGCCGGCGGAACGGGACGGGTTACGTGGACGAGTTCGTCCTCGACGAGGTCGCCGACGAGGACCCGGACCACCCCGACGGGCAGGTCCAGGCTCGCGGAGAGCTCGGCGATGGACTGGGGGAGGTCGCTGCAGCGTTCGACGATCTCCACGTGCTCCGGGGACAGCGTCTGGTCCCGGCCGGGGTCGTCGGCCGCCGGTTCGGGGACCACCACCGCGATCAGGTCGAGACGGTGCCGTGACGCCGTGCTGGTCCGCCCGCGCGTCATGGCGTACGGACGGACCACGGGGCCCGCGTCGTCGTCGTACCAGTGGTGCGCGGCGCCGCCCTGCCGGTCCTCTTCCGTTGCGTCGCTCATCTCATCCCCCGATCACCCTCCAGCGGGCAGGCCCGTGCGCGGTGCGGTCGCGAGGTGGGCACCCACCCTCTTGACCATGAGCGTCATCTCGTAGGCCACCTGACCGACGTCGGAGTCGGCGTCCGACAGGACGGCGAGGCAGCTGCCGTCGCCCGCCGCCGTGACGAAGAGGAAGGCGTCGTCCAGCTCGACGACGGTCTGGCGGACCCGGCCCGCCTCGAAGTGCCGCCCCACGCCCTTGGCGAGGCTGTGGAAGCCGGAGGCGACCGCGGCCAGGTGCTCGCCGTCCTCGCGGGTGAGGTCCTTGGACGCGCCGGTGGGGAGTCCGTCGCTGGAGAGCACCAGCGCCTTGCGGATGCTGCCGACGCGCTGGACGAGCTCGTCGAGGAGCCAGTTCAGCTCGCCCGTGTTCCCGGCGGCGTTGGATGCTGCGGCGTTCGGTGCGGTCATCGACCGTTCCCCTCCGGAGTGGTTCCTCGTGCTGTGGCGCTCTCGCCGGGGCCGGCGGTCGCGGTGTCGTCGGCGCTCGCCTTGCCGTTGTCGGCGGCGTTCTGCCGGCGGCCGCGCTGCCAGCCGCGCTGGAGCGAGGCCATGCGGTCGCGCACCTCGTCGGCGTCGCGCTCCAGGTCCTGGTCGGCCCGGTCGGGCCCGGGCCGGACGGCGGCGCGCGCCTCTTCGGCGGCCGCCTGTCGCAGCTGCGGCGCGAGGCTGGCCTGGCGCACCCGCCGGGGCAGCCCGCCGAAGTCGGGCGGGCCGCCGGGCGCGTCCGTGCCATCGCCCTCCGGGCGCCCGGTGCGCGAGCCCCTGTGCGGTACGGCTCCGGGGCCGCCGGTCGCCGGGACCGGCCAGGCCGGGGACCCGGTGCGGGCGGGGGGCAGTGCGTTCTGCCCGGCTGCCGCGTGCGCGTCCCAGGCGGGGGCGCCCGCAGGGCTGGTGGGGGCGGTCGACGGTGCGGCGGGGGACGTGTCCGTACGGTCCCCGGACGGTGCCCGTGTGTCCGTACGGTCCGTGGGCGTGCCCCCCGGGGCGCCTTCGGCAGTGCCCGTGCGCGTACCGGTGGGCCAGTCGTCGACCGTACGGCGGTTGCCCGTCCAGCCCTCGCGGATCTCGTGCACCCTGCCGCCCTGGATGAGACTCTCCGTACCGCGTGCCGACCCGCCCTGGGGGCCCTCGCCGTCACGGACGGGCGCCTCGGGTTCACGGCCGGGCGGTATCAGCCCTTCGGGGACCAGTGCGGACGGGAACATGCCGCCACCGCGCGCGTCGCCGGCCGGCCGTGGTCCCGTGCGCTCGGGCTCGGGGTGGGAGCGGCCCGGCTCGTCGACGCGCCGGCCGTGGTCGGCGACCAGCGTGGGCGGCCTGCGCCGCGGCAGCGGTACGGCACCGTCGGCGCCGGTCCGCGCGTCGTCGGCCTGCTGGTGCTGCTCGCTCCCGGCCGGGGCCAGGTGGGCACGGCCGCTGCCCCGGGCGCGGAAGATGCCGCCGCGCTCGCTCTCGGTGGCCTCGATGTCGGCCAGCGGGTTGCGCACGGGCGTCTCTTGGCCGTCCTCGATGCCCAGCGGTCCGCGTACGGGAGGCTCGGTGCCGCGCTCCAGGCCCAGCGGACCCCGCACGGGCTTCGCTTCGGCGGGCTCCAGGCCCAGCGGGCCGCGTACCGGGAGTTCCGTGCCGCGCTCCGGACCGAGGGGCCCGGCGGCCTCCAGTTCGACCGGACCGTCCAGGACGGACGGGTCGGCGAGGCCGGAGGGCGGGACCTGGGCGAGGGCGGCGCGCCGCGGGCCGGGGCCGGGCGTCCGGCGCTCCTCCGGGGCGTCCAGACGGATGCCGGTGCCCTGGGTGTCGGGGGCGTCGGTCAGCAGGCCCGCGGGGATGAAGACGACCGCGGTGGTGCCTCCGTACGGGGAGGGCTGGAGGGAGACCCGGACGTTCTGGCGCTGGGCCAGGCGGCTGACGACGAACAGGCCGAGCCGGTCGGTGTCCGAGAGCTCGAACTCCGGCGTCTCCGCGAGCCGCAGGTTGGCCTCCAGGAGCGCCTCGGGCGCGATGCCGAGGCCCCGGTCGTGGATCTCCAGGGTGAAGCCGTTGGCGACCCGCTCGCCGTGCACCTGCACCGCGGTGTGCGGGGGCGAGAACACCGTCGCGTTCTCCAGGAGTTCGGCGATGAGGTGGGTGAGGTCGGCGACGGCGGGGCCGCCGACGCCGATGCGCGGCAGCCGGCGCACCTCGATGCGCTCGTAGTCCTCGACCTCGGCGACGGCCGCGCGCACCACGTCCATGAGCTGCACGGGCTTGCGCCACTGCCGGGAGGGTGCGGCGCCGGAGAGGATGACGAGGCCCTCGGCGTGGCGGCGCATGCGGGTGGTGAGGTGGTCGAGCCGGAACAGGTCGGCGAGTTCCTCGGTGTCCTCCGTGCGCCGCTCCATGGTGTCCAGGAGGGTCAGCTGGCGGTGCAGCAGCACCTGGTTGCGGCGGGCGAGGTTGACGAACACCTCGGAGACGCCGCGGCGCATGTCGGCCTGCTTGACCGCGGCCTCGACGGCGGCGCGCTGCAGAGTGTTGAGCGCCTGGCCGACCTGGCCTATCTCGTCGCGCTCGTACTCCAGGTGCGGTGCCTCGGTCTCGACGTCGACCTGTTCGCCCGCGGCCAGCCGGCGCATCACGCTGGGCAGCCGCACGCCGGAGACCTCGTGGGCCTCCTTGCGCAGCCGGGTGAGGTCGCGGACCAGGTCGCGGCCGATGCGTACGGAGATGACCACGGACAGCAGCAGCGCGACGAAGCCGAGGATGCCTGCGACGCCCGCCTTGATCAGGACGTTGTACGCGACGGGCTTCACGCGCGCCTCGTAGCGCTTGCCGGAGGCGGTGCCCTCGCTCTCCAGGCCCTCGATGACGCTGCCGACGGCCTGCTGCCAGCGCTCGGCCGTCACCGCGCGCGGTGAACTGGTGGCGCCCGCGGCGACGACGGCCTCCTCCGCGGTGCGCAGCGGCTCGGTGTCGGGGCTGCGCCAGTACTGCTCGAAGACGTCGCGCTCGGAGGCGGGCAGGACCTCCAGGTTGATCTCGTACAGCAGCTTGCGGGAGGCGATCAGCTCGGAGACGGTGCGGATCTCGTCGGAGGTGAAGCGCTTGGCGACGAGCGAGGAGGCGATCACGGCGTCCTCGCGGGAGAGGAGTTCGCGGGCCTTGACGACGCCGATGAGGGCGCGGGCCTGCTTGTCCATGTCGATGTTCTCCAGGGCGTGCAGGCCCATGAGGAACGTGTAGACCGGGTCGACCAGCCGGTTGTAGAAGTCGAGCGCCTGGGAACGTCCGACCGAGCGGTCCTCCACCGAGCGGCGCAGGGCGCTGAGCCCGTCGAGCCGTTCGAGGATGGAGTCCAGGCGCCGGGCGGCCTGCGCGTCGAGGTCGTCGCGCACGCCGTCCGCGTGGGCGCTGGCGCGCACCGTGGCGATCACCCGGTCGGTCTCGGTGCGCTGGCGCTTGAGGGCGCTCAGGGCCTCGGACTCGCGCGGGTCGGCGAGGTAGACGAGCGACTGGCGGCGTTCCTTCTGCACGACCCGGACGGCCTCTTCGAGGGGGTAGCCGACCTTGTCGAGGATGTGGGACACCTCGAGGAGCTGGTTGGCCTCGCGCCCCGTGAGGTACGTGGCGAAGCCCCACAGGCAGCTGAGGGAGACGAGCGGCACCAGGAGCAACGCCACGATCTTCCTGCGGATGGACTTCCCGCGAAAGCGCATGGCCTCCCCCAGCTCGACCCCGGCCGGAGCGGGGGCTCTTGGTCGTCTGTTCCGGTCTGACGGACTGCACGACCGGTTGGCCGCGGACCTACCGGGAGGGCCTACGGGGAGGACCTACCTGGACCGCACAACCGGCTTGCTGTTGACGCGTGTTGACAAGCACCGTGGCGCGCTCGCGCGACGCCCGCGCCAACAAACGGCGTGAGCCTACTACTGTCACACGAACAACTCGAAGGCACGTCCGGACGATTTTCGGCCTTGGCCTGAAGCGTTGATCATGAGATGTCCTGGTATTCACGGAGTTGCCGATTCCGACGCTCGCCAATGACCCCTGGCGAACCGGCACTTTCCCACCCGACCCGGTTGGCTGGATTTATTCCGTGCATGTGCCCTGACCGGGAATCTTCCGCACCCGTGAATCGTCTTTCTGTACGGGGAACGTGGAGGTTGTCGCGAAGTGCCGGGCCTGTGTGCGTAAAGAGGCTCTTGGCGGGCAGCCACCCAAGAAGTCGCAAGCGGTGGGGAGTGTCGGTCGATGGTGGCGCGCGAGGCGGAAGTCAGGCGTGAGTTGTGGGTGGACGAGCCGGCGACACGCCGCCGGATGCCGGACCCGGTGCGCAGCTCGGCGGTGCGGGCCGTGCTGGTCCTCTCGGTGACGCTGATCCAGGCCATGGTGGCGTTCTTCGGCACGCTCGCGGGGTCCTGGCTGGCGTTCCCGATGGTGGTCAGCAGTGTCGCGTCGACGGTCGTGGCGACCTGGGCGGTGCTGGACGTGTGGGTGACCCGGCAGGTGTGGAACCAGCGCAACGGGGTGGTGTCGGCACCCAGCAGCACCGCCCGGCAGTTGCGCCGCGAGCGACGCCTCGCGCGGCGCGTGGAGAAGGCCGAGGCGCGCGAGGAATCGCGGATACGCCGCCGCGAGAACAAGGGCTCGCGCGAGAGCCGGAGTTTGTCGGGGGTGTGAGGCGCCTCGTGACGGCCCTGTTCTGGGCCGGGGTTGTCGGCGGAGTCAGCTGAGCCGGGGCCCTCGGGTGAGGGGCCCGGCAGGTGAGAGGCCCGGCAGGTAAGAGGCCCCGGCAGGCGAGGAGCCCAGGCGGGTGAGGGGCCCCGGCTTCCCCTCACCTCACCGTGACCGTGCGGTCCTCACCGTGCGGTGGTCGCCTCCGCCGGGGTGCGGCGGAACATCCTGGTCGCGGTGATCTCGCCGTGCACCGCCTCGGCCTCCGGGTCGCGCTGCGGCAGGCCCGGGCGCAGGTGCTCCTCGACGCTGATGTACTTCAGCCCCGCCCTCAGGTCCGCGTCGTTGCGCATCCGGATGACCAGCGGGAACTCCGCCAGGGCGGTCGTGTCGAACAGGCCCGTGGTGTAGAGCAGCTGGACGCCGAGCGCGTCCGACACGGCCCGCTGGAGCTCCAGCAGGTACGTGGCGTTGGCGCGGCCGATCGGGTTGTCCAGGAACAGCGTGCCCGCGTGCCGGTGCTTGTCGCGGCCCCGGTCGTTGGAGCGCAGCGCCGCCATCGTGCAGTACAGGGCGATCGCCGCGGTCAGCAGCTGTCCGCCGGAGAAGACGTCGCCCATCTGCCCGACGGGCACCCGCTCGGCGCGCAGCACCGCGTCGGGCTTGAGGATCTCGACCGCGATGCCCTTGGGCTCCAGCGCCGCCTGGACGCCGCGCAGCAGCAGCGACATGCCGTCCCTGCGCAGGTCGGAGTTCTTGCGCACGGCGGCCCGGGTGGCCTCGTCGATGACCTCGCCGAGCCGCTCGGTCAGCGTGGCCTGGTCGGGCTCCTCGAAGCGGATCCGCAGGAACTCCTGTCCGGACCACTCCCCCAGGCCCTCCGGCAGCCGGGACAGCCGCTGCGCCGAGCGCAGGGTGGCGAGCGCGGACTCCACCAGGCCGCGCAACCGGTCCACGATCGAGTCGCGGTTGCGCTCCAGCTGCACCAGTTCGTCGGTGAGGACCCGCAGCCGGGGCGCGAACGCCTCGGCCCACTTGGCGGCGTGCTCCGGCAGCGCGGCGGCGGGCAGTTCGCGGATCTGCTGGCGGGCCGGGGTGCGGACCTGTTCGTAGCGGGTGGAGTTGGCGTGGCGCACGAGGACGTCGCAGGCCTCGCGGACGGCCGCGTCGGCGGCCGAGAGGTCGGCCGAGCAGCCGCGCAGCGAGCGGCGGGCCTCGGCGGCGGCCCGGCGGGCCTCCTCCAGGTCGCCCGGGTAGGGCTCGGGCTCCTCCTGCTCCTCCTCGGCGTGGTCGCGCAGCAGGTCGCGCAGGAGCGCGGCGCTCTCGTCGAAGCCGCCGGCCGCGTCCTCGGCGGCGCGGTGGGCCTGGAGCAGCTCGGCGTGGGCGGCCCGGGCGGAGTCCAGGGCGTCGGTGCGCGCGGCCAGTTCGGTGGTGGCGGTGCGCAGCAGGGCCTGGGCCTGCTCGGCGTCGGCGGGGACCAGGTCCTCGGGCAGCTCGGTGTGCGCCCCGGCCTCGTCGGCGGGGGCCAGGCGCTCGGCCTCGCCGCGCAGCCGGCCGAGCTTCTCGCTGGCCTCGGACGCGCGGGTCTCCAGCATCTGTACGAGTGACTCGGCGCGGGCGGCCGCGGCCTGGCGGGAGGGTCCGTCGGCGCCGTCGGTGGACTCCAGGAGCTGCTCGGCGCGGGTGCGGACCTTGTTGGTGAGCCGGTCGAGCTCGGCGAGGGCGGCGGACTCGTCGCTCTCGGCGCGGGCCTGTTCGGCGCGCAGGTCGGCGCCGACGCCCACCTTCTCGTACAGCCGGGAGGCGGCGCGGTAGGCCTCGCGCAGGGTGGGCAGGGCGGTGCGCGGGGTGTCGTCGCCTTCGGGCAGCTGGTCGGGGGCCCCGGCGATCTCGGCGCGCTCGGCCTTGAGGGCGCGGGCGGTGCGGTGGGCGTCGTCGGCGGCGCGCTGGGCGGCGCGGCGGTCCTGGTCAGCGGCGCGGGCGCGCTCCAGGAAGGTCTGGGCGTGGGCCTCGGACTCGGCCGCGTCGTCGGCCAGTTCGCGCAGCTTGGCCTGCCAGCCCGCGCGCTCGCGCAGCCGGTAGGCGAGTCCGGCGAGGGCGTCGGCGGCGCGGCGGGCCCGCTGGGCGGTGTCCTGGCGCTCCTCGCGCACCCGGGTGGTCTCGGCGGCGGTCTCGTCGGCCTCGGCACGCACCGTGCGGGCCTCGGCGAGCACGGCCTCGGCGGTCTCGGCGGCCTCGCGCGCGGTGGCGGCGGCGGTGCGCAGTTCGGCGAGCATGCCGGGCGGGCAGTCGGCGCGCCAGGAGCCGATGCGGGCGGCCAGGGCGCGGTCCCCGGCGAGCCGGGCGGCCAGGGCGCGGATCTCCTCGTCGCGCGCGGTGGCGCGGGTGCGCAGGGCCTGGCGCTCCTCGTCGGCGGCGAACTCGTCGTGCATGGCCGGGTTCGGCGGGACCAGGAACACGTCGATGTCGCCGCCGCTCCCGGCGCTCGGCACCGGGGCGAGCAGGGCGGCCGCGGTGCCCACGGCGACGGCCGAGCGGGGCAGCAGGGCGGCGGTGGCGAGGGCTTCGCGGGCGCGGCCGTACGAGACGGGGTCGGTGATGACGACGCCGTCGACGAGCTCGGGGCGGGCGGCGAGGACGGCCGCGTGGTCGGCCGGGTCGACGGCCTGGGCGAGGTAGCGCCAGCCGGGCAGGGCCGGTACGCCGTGCTCGCCGAGGAGCTCGACGGTGGCGAGCACGTCCGGGCCCGGGGGCAGCAGGCCGCCGTCGCCGAGGGCGCCGAGGATGCGGGCGTCGTCGGCGGCGGCGGTGCGCAGGTCGAAGAGGCTGCGCTCGGCGGAGACGATGTTCTGGTCGAGCAGTTCGCGCAGTTCGTCGGCGCAGCGGTCGAACTCGTCGGCGCTGAGGGCGCCTTCGGGCAGCGCGCCGTCACCGGGGGTGTCCTTGCGCTGGCCGGGCACGGGACCGGTGCGGCCGGTGGGGAGGCTGAGCAGTTCGCCCAGGCGCGGGTCCGCGGCCAGGGACTCGGCGGCGCGGCGCTCGGCGTCGTGGGCGTGTCCGGCGGCCGTGGCGGCGTCCAGGGCGCGGGCGGCGGCCAGTTCGGCGCGGGCCTCGCCGGCGGCGGCCTCGCGGGCGCGCTCGGTGGCGCCGCGCGCGGCGTCGCGTGCGGTGTCCCAGGCGGCGACGGCGCTCTTCTCTGCGTCGGAGGCGGCGAGCGCGGCGCGGGCGGGGTCGGCGTCGGGCGCGCTGTCGTCGAGCCAGCCGGCCCGGACGGCCTCGGCGGTCTCCTGTTCGACCTCGGCCAGGCGCTGGCGCAGGTGGCCGGCCTCACTGCGGGCGCGCTGGGCCTCGGTGGCGGCGGCGGTGGCGTCGCGGTGGGCGGCCTCGCCGGCCTCCTGGAGGGTGGCGGAGCGCTCCTCCTCCTCGGCGGCGAGCCGCGCGGCGCGCAGGGGGGCGGCGGGGCGCGGCCGGGGCCCGGGCGCCGGCGGCGCCGCGGGGTCGGGGCGCCCCCCCCCCGACGGCGTCAGCCGTGGTACTTGATGTAGCCGTCGCCGTCCCGGTCGTTCGCCTTCTTGGTGTACGCGTGGACGTCCGCGTGGGCCCCACCGGGCTTGTTGAGGACGATCGTGTCCTTGTCGTTGTTCCAGATGAAGTTGCAGTTCTGGCGGTACACGACGTTCCCCGCGTCCGAGTCGGTGCCGCGGCCCCCGCGCAGGTTCACGTAGTCGCCGGGCTCCAGCACGTGGCTCGCCCGGAAGACGAAGGTGTTGCCGGTCGCGTCCTTCACGGCGTACCCCTTGAGGTTCACCTTGGAGCGCGAGTAGTTCTTGATCGTCAGGTACTCGTTCTTGGCGTTGCCGCCGGAGCACTTGTTGGAGTCGGCCCCCGGAGCGTCGTACTGGACGCCCTTGATCTTCAAGGGCGACGAGTACTCGGCGGCGTGCGCCGGAAGGGCCGTGGCGAGGCCCAGGACGGCTATCGCGGCGGTGGCGGCTGCGGCGGTCGAGGCACGGCTGATCCGCGTCATGAGGTTCCCCCCTCAGTTGTGTACGAAGTGTGAAGCGTAGCAACACACTTCGCCCCGCCCGACCGCTTTCCGCAGGCCCGCGCCCTGACCCGACCGATCTACGTCACGCCTGGTCCAGCTTGGTGTCCCGGCCCACCTTCTCCCACGCCGCCAGGTCCCCCCGCACCTGCTCCAGATGTGCCTGGATCGTGTCGATGGAGTCGTCGCCGAGCGCCAGCCGGAGCGGGGTGTCCTCCGCGTCGAGCGCGGCGAGCACCGCCGCCGCGGCCTTCGCCGGGTCGCCCTGCTGGGTGCCGCCGCCCGTCTCCACGTACGACCGCGTCGCCCCGACCGTGTCCGCGTAGTCCGCGATCCCGTCCGCGCTCAGGCTGTGGTTGCCGAACAGCGAGGTGCGGAAGGCACCCGGCTCGACGATCAGCACCTTGATCCCGAGCGGACCCACCTCCGCCGCCAGCGCCTCCGACAGGCCCTCCAGGGCGAACTTCGTCGCGCTGTAGGCCCCGAAGCCCGCCATCGACATCTGCCCTCCCACACTGCTCAGCTGCACCACCGCGCCCGAGCGGCGGGCCCGCATGTGCGGCAGGACGGCGCGGGTGAGCGCGGCCGGGCCGAAGACGTGCACGTCGAACAGGGAGCGCAGTTCCGCGTCGCCCGTCTCCTCGACCGAGCCGACGTGCGTACGGCCCGCGTTGTTGACCAGGACGTCGATGCGCCCGTGCCGCGCGGCGACGTCCGCCACCACCGACTCCACGGCCCCGGCGTCGGTGACGTCCAGCGCGACCGCCTCCACCTGGTCCGGGTGCGCGGCGACCAGGTCGTCCAGCGCCTCCACCCGGCGGGCGGCGGCGACCACGACGTCGCCCGCGCCGACCGCCGCCTCGGTGAAGGCGCGCCCGAAGCCGCTGTTCGCCCCGGTGACCAGCCAGACCTTGTTCATGGAACCGTCCCCTCGTCCGTACGCCGCCGGACTTCCCGGCCGCACGACGAGCATGCGGCGGCGGCCCGTTGCCCGTCCAAGACCTGACGTGATAACCCATGGTTATGGACGTACACGGGCGCGACCTGCGCTACTTCGCCACTGTCGCCGAGGAGCTTCACTTCACCCGGGCCGCCGAGCGCCTCTTCGTCTCGCAGCCCGCGCTCAGCAAGCAGATCCGCGCCCTGGAGCGGCAGTTGGGCGTGGAGCTGTTCGTCCGCGACCGCCAGGGGGTGCGCCTCACGGCCGTCGGTACGGAACTCCTCCCGCACGCCCTGCGGACGCTGGCCGCCTGGGACGAGGCGGAGGCGGCCGTCCGGCGCGCCAGGGCCGCCCAGCGGGCCGAGCTGACCGTGGGGATGAGCACCAGCCCGGGGCGCGGCGGACTGCTGCCCGCGATCCGCTCGCGCTTCACGGAGGAGCACCCCGGCGCGCGCGTGAAGCTGCGCCAGGTCGGGTGGCAGGACGCCACGGCGGGGCTCGGGGACGAGGCCAGCGACGTGGCGTTCGTCTGGCTCCCGCTGGCGGACGCGGCGGACTTCCGGTATGTCGTGATGGCCACGGAGCCGCGCCTGGTCGCCCTGCCCGAGGACCACCGCCTCGCGGGCCGGGAGGGCGTGGACTTCGCGGAGCTGGTCGACGAACCGTTCCTGGCGCTGCCCGACCGGGTGCCCGAACTGCGGGACTACTGGCTGGCGTTGGACGCCCGCGCCGCGCTCGGCGCGGGCCCGCCGCGGATCGGCGCCGAGATCGCGAGCACGGACGAGACGTACGAGGCACTGGTCGACGGCCTCGGCGTGTGCCTGGTGGCCGCGGGCAACGTACCGCTCCTGGCCCGCGAGGGCGTGGTGGCCCGCCCGGTCACCGGCGTCACCCCGAGCCGCTTCGCCCTGGCCTGGCGGGCCGCCGACGACCGCCCGCTGGTCCGGGCGTACGCGGAGGCGGCCCGGCGGGTGGCGGAGGCACCGCCGGGGCGGTGAGCGCGGGGGCCGGGGGGCGGTGAGCGCGGGGGGCCGTGAGCTCGGGTGCCGTGCCCGATGCGTCGCTCCCCGGCGTACCCGGTCCCGTGCCTCCCGAGCCCCGGGGTCCCCGGTCCCGCGCCTCCCGCCTGGGCGGCCCGCTACACCGCCCCCAGCACCAGCGCCGCGTTGTGCCCGCCGAAGCCGAACGACTGGGTCAGGGCCAGCGGGACCGGTCCGGGACGCGCCGTCGTCGGGAGGTCGAGGCCCAGGTCCGTGGTGGCGTCCAGGGCCGTCAGGTTGGCGGTCGGCGGGACCACCCCCTCCGCGATCGCCAGGGCCGTGAACGCCGCCTCGACCGCGCCGGCCGCTCCCAGGAGGTGGCCGGTGACGCCCTTCGTGGAGCTGACGGCCGGACCGCCCGGGCCGAACACCCGGTGCAGGGTCGCCGCCTCCACCGCGTCGCCCTGCGGGGTGCCGGTGGCGTGGGCGTTCACGTGGGCGATGTCGGCCGGCGCCACGCCCGCGTCGTCGAGCGCGAGCCGCAGCGCCCGTTCCGCCGCGCGGCCCGCCGGGTCGGGGGCGGTCGGGTGGTGGGCGTCGCAGGTCGCGCCGTGGCCGAGCACGGTCGCGTACGAGCGCGCGCCCCGCGCCTCCGCGTGCGCGGCGATCTCCAGGACCAGGACCCCGGCCCCCTCGCCGAGCACGAAACCCGAGCGGTCGCGGTCGAACGGCCGTGAGGCGCCCGCCGGTTCGGCGCTGCGCGACAGGGCGCCGAGCCGGTCGAAGGCGGCCACCGTCGGTGGGGTGAGGGCCGCCTCCGCGCCGCCCGCGATCACCACGTCGTACCGCCCGGAGCGCAGCAGGTCCAGCGCCAGGCCCACGGCCGTCGTGCCCGCGGCGCACGCGGTGGAGACCGCCAGGCTCGGGCCGTGCGCGCCGAACTCCATCGAAAGCACCGCGGCGGCCATGTTCGGGATGGCACGCGGCACGGTCAGCGGGGAGACGTAGGCCGGCCCGTCGGCGGTGAAGCGACCGTGCTGCTCCTCCCAGGTCCGTACGCCCGCAAGCGCCGTGCCCAGCACCACCGCGACGCGGTCGCCGTCCAGGGCCGCCGGGTCCAGGCCGCTGTCGGCGACCGCCTCCAGGGCGGCGGCCAGCGCGAACTGCGTGAAGCGGTCGAGGCGGCGGGCCCGGGGCCCGAGGCGGAGTGCCGGGTCGGCGCCCTCGGGGACCGGGCAGCCGACCCGTACGTCCGTCCCCTCGAAGCCGGCCGGCAGCGGCGCGGCGGCCGTCGCGCCGCTGAGCACGGTCTTCCAGGAGGTGGGGGCGTCCGCCCCGGCGGGGGTGACCAGGCCGATGCCGGTCACCCGCGCCGCACGGCCGCCCCGCGAGGGGCCTTCGCTCACCGGGGCACCGTCGCGCCCTTGGCCTCCAGGGAGGTGGCCAGTTCGGTGACGGTGGTGTGGGGGGTGACGTCGTCCCCGGTGACCGGGACGCGCAGCACGTCCTGGAGCTCGGCGGCCAGCTCGGCCAGCGCGAGCGAGTCCAGTCCGAGCTGGGTCAGCGAGGCGTCCTCGGCGACGGGCGGGGGGACCTGGTACGGGCCGGTGAGGAGGGAGTTGATGTACGTACGCACGGAGGCGTCCTTTCGGCGGGGAGGGGAAGGGCGGTGAGGAATGAGGCCGGGGTGCGGTGCGGCGAAACGGTTCTGTGGGGGTGGCGGTGGGGGTGGGGTGGTGGCGCGGCGGTCACGCCGGCGGGAAGCGGTGGCGGAACAGGGCCACCGCCAGGAGGCGGCCGTCGGTGACGTCGCGGATCGTGACGTCCGTCTTCTCGTAGCCGGGCTCGGCGGGGTCGGTGCGGGTGACCGGTACCAGCCGCAGCACGGTGTCCGGGTCGGCATTGCCGAAGTAGGAGATCCGCGCCTCGCAGAGCGCGCGGGCCGCGAAGTCACCGCGGGAGCCGCCGCGTTCGCGCCACTGGCGGTAGAGCGCGCGCTCGGCGAGGGTGACGTACGTGGCGAAGTAGAGCAGGCCCGCGCCGTTGACGTCCGAGACCGGGTCGATCTCGTGGTCGACGGCCGCGGCGGGGCCGGGCGCGACGGGCCAGTGCGCGCGGGCCGGGTCGGGGAAGGCCAGCGCGGTACGGGCGGCGCGGCAGTCGAGGGTGGGGTCGAGGGCGTCGGGACGGGACGGCAGCAGGGTGCGGTCGTAGCCGACGGGCGGGCGGCGCAGCAGTCCGGCGTTGCCGCCGTGCTCGCCGCGCGTGACCCAGGTGTTGAGGACGTCGACCCGGAGGGAGCCGGGGTGGGGCGCGCGGGTCTCGTCGTCCGGGTCCCCCACTGCCCCGTCCGCCCCGTCCGCCCTGTCCGCTCCGTCCGTTCCGTCCGCCCCGTCCGCTCCGGTCGCGAAGGCGAGGCGGTGGCTGGTGAGGACGGAGAGCCGTCCCGCGTCGTAGCACCGCGAGCGCAGGTCGAGGCGGTCGCCGAAGGTGACGCGGCGGGGTTCGGCGCGGTCCCGGCCGACCCCTCCCGTGCGCAGCCGCAGGTGGTGGAACGAGAGGTAGCAGGGGTCCCCGTCGGCGCCCCGCGCCCCGCAGACGTCGAGGTCGGCGGCGCGGCCGACCGCGTCCCAGGTCCAGTCGCCGACCCGGGCGACGAACGAGGCGAGCGGCCCGCACATCCCGGGGTCGGCCACCACCGACCGCCGCAGCCCGCCGGGTCCGCTCGGCGTGACGCCGGTGTGGGGGTACGGGCGCGCGGCGGGCTGGACCGGGACGGGAGGGGCGTGCGGGGCTGTCGTGTCGAGGCTCAAGGGTGCTCCTTGCGGGGACCGGGCGAGGGGCGACCCCGGGGCGCGAGGGCGCCGCGTACTGACCGGTCCGCGCAGTGCAGGACCGATTCAGCAGAGGGGGGCGAGGCAAGATCCTCGCAGCGTCCCGGCGGCACGGGAGACCAGATGTGGATCTCCTGGGGGTGAAGTCCCGGGGGTGCGGTTGACGCTCGGGCGCCAGTTCCCATCCCGCGCGAGCGCGCCCCGTCCCGCGCGGGCACGCCCGGGGTCCCCGTCCCCCGTCACCGGTTGCGGCGCACCAGCTCCCGGGCGACCCACCCGGCGGCCGCCAGGGCGAGGGCGATGCCTCCGGCGACGTACCAGCAAGTGTGGTTCTCCTCGGCGGGCGACAGCGCTTCCTGCCCGGCGGCCCGCTCCGGCGCCCCGCGCTCCGGCTGGAGGTGCCCCGGGGCGGTGACGGACACGGGAGCCCGGGTGACGGCGGAGGCGGGACTCGCGGCGGCCAGGGGGGTGGTCAGGAGGGCGGCGGCCGCGGCGCTGACGGCGAGGGCGCGGCGTACGGAGTACTGCTCCATCGTGACCTCCTGCTCCTCGGTCCGGCGGAGGGCCGGAGCCGGTGGGGTGCGGCCCACCATAGGGAGCCCGCCGCGAGGCGGGCCGTCGATCGTGTAACGGCCGCCGTGCGACTTCCCCGCGATCGCGCGGCGGCGCCGTGCCGTATCCGTCACCCCTGGTGACGGGCCCGTCGTCCGCGCTGCTCAGAACCGTGATCACACCCTTGCTCAAGCGGTGCTACGAACCCGCTGGCAGCCCCGTACCGGAGAACACGAGACCTAATCCGGGCTCGGCCGCGTGCACCGGCGGACAGCGGCGGGACGCGGGCACACTACGCGCGTCCCTCCGCACGCGCGGTCCGCACCCGCGGTCCGCACCCGCCCTCCGCGTCCACGTCGCCGCGCGGCCTCGACACCCGCACCCGAGGCCCGCACCGCACACGACACCCGCCCACATCCGGTGCACGCACCGCACTCGACAACCGCACCCGCACCCGCACCCGCCGCACCACACCCGCCCACCCCTGACGGACGAGGTAACCCCATGACCCTTCAGGCACTCCCTTCGGCCCGCCTGACCGGCACGGCCGATCCCGGCCCGGTCCCGCTGCACCTCAACGAGTTCCCGCTGCCCCCGCTGCCCTCCGTGGCCCGTGCCATCGCGGAGGCCGGGGCCCGGGCCCACCGGTACCCGGACTTCCACCCGGATTCCCTGGCCGCCGTGCTCGCGCACTGGTGCGGCGTCCCCGCCGACCGCATGGTGGTGGGGAACGGCGCGGTGGGCGTGGCCCTGCAGTTCCTGCGCGCCGCGATGCCGCCCGGCGGCCGGCTCGCCTACGGGTGGCGCAACTTCGACGCGTACCCGATGGTCGCGCACATGGTCGGCGCCGAGGCCGTGCCGGTGCCGCTGCTGCCCGGCGGCCACCAGGACCTCGACGCGCTCGCGGACGCCGCCGTCGCCGGGGCGGGCGCGCTCGTCCTGTGCAACCCGCACAACCCGACGGGCACCCTGGTCGAGGACGCGGCGGTCGCGGACTTCCTGGAGCGGGTGCCCGCGAGCACGCTGGTGCTGCTTGACGAGGCGTACGCGGAGTTCGCGGACCGTCCCGGCCGCGCCGACCCGTTCGCCCTCGTCGACCGCCACCCCAACGTGGTGGTCCTGCGCACCTTCTCCAAGGCGTACGGCCTGGCGGGGATGCGGGTGGGGTACGGCGTCGGGAGCTCCGGCCTCGTGGCGGGCGCCCGCGTCCACCAGCTCCCGTACGGCATCTCGGAGCAGGCGACCGCGGCCGTGCACGCCAGCCTGCGGGCCGAGCCCGAGCTGCGCACCCGGATCCGCACGCTCACCCGCACCCGCGACGAGCTGGCCGCCGAGCTGGTGGCGGCGGGCTGGCGGGTCCCGCGCAGCCACGCCAACTTCCTCTGGCTGGACCACCCGGAGGCCGCCGAGGACGCCCACCGCCGTCTGGCCGCCGCCCGGGTGCGGGCGCGCGTGTACCCGGGCGAGGGGCTGCGCCTCGCGGTGCCCCAGCGGTCGGACGTCCAGACAGTGGTCGCGGCGCTCGGGTCACCGGCAGTCGTCCTGCCGTCGCCGTGACACGTACCGTCGACCATCTTTCAGCACCCGGCTGTTGAATCAGCGCACGCGCCCGTACAAGTTCGGGTCGTACGCGCTGAACGAGGAGACGCGCACGTTCCTGCCCGGCCTCGGGGCCTCCAGGTACTGGCCCCCGCCGAGGTAGACCGCCACGTGGTGCACCCCGCTCGCCCGGCCGTTGCTGCTCCAGAACACCAGGTCGCCGCGCCGGAGCCGGTCGCGGGTGATCGGGGTGGTGGCCCGGTACTGGTCGTCGGCGACCCGGGGCAGGGTGATGCCCGCCCGCTGGTAGGCGGCCTTGACCAGGCCGGAGCAGTCCCAGCCGTGCGGGCCGTTGCCGCCCCAGACGTAGGGGTCGCCCAGGTGGGACATGGCGAACTGGATGGCGCGCTCGGTGCCGTAGCGGGCGGGGGTGCCGGTGCCGCCCCCGCCACCGTTCGAGGACGAGCCGCCGCCCGGCTTCGGGGTGGGGGTGGCGGTGCCCGCGTACCGCTCGTACTTGTCCTGGTGGCTGGTCCACCACCAGCCGCCGCCCCGCTGGTACCAGTAGACGCGGTCGGTCGCGTCCCAGCCGGCGCGGCCGCGGAAGGTGGGGTTGGCGGAGTGCCCGGCCGAGGTGCCGGGCCGGGTGGCGGTGGGCTTGGACGGCTTGCCCGTGCCGGAGCCGCCCGTCCTGCTCGCGTACGTGCTCTGGTGGCTGGTCCAGTACCAGTGCCCGTTCTTCCGGTACCAGTACACGCGGTCCTTCGGGTCCCAGCCCGCGCTGCCGCGGAAGACGGGCTCGGAGGCGCGGCCCCGGGTGTTCACCGCGGCGCTCCCCGCCGGTCGCGGACCCTGGGCGTGGCGCAGGTACTTGTCCTGGTGCGAGGTCCAGCGCCACCAGCCGGTGGCGTCCTTGTACCAGTAGCGCGAGCCGTCCCAGCCCGCCCTCTTCGGCGCCGGCTCGGCGACGGCGGGACCGGCGGCCGTGCCGACCAGGGCCGCGGCCCCGAGGGCCGCCGCGACGGCCGTACGGACTCCGCAGCGGCGCGCCGGGGCGGCGGCGGACGGCTGCTCGCGGCAGTCCGGGCAGGTGCAGTCGGCGGGGGTCGCTTCCACGTACTCGGGGGCGTGCACGTCTACTTCTCTCCTCGGGGTAAGGCGCGCGCGGTGCGCGGGTGTCGGTTCACGGGGGTCCTGTTCGGGCCGCGCGGTGCGGGTCTCACCGGGGCTCCGGGGTGGTCGCCGCGCCCGGTGCCGCGCACAGGGCGACGGTCAGGTCCTTGACGAGCGCCTTGCGCTCGTAGTCGTCGAGGGTGACGAGGCCGCGCGCGGCGAGCCGGGTGACGGCGTCCTCGACGGTGTCGAGCGCCGAGGTCAGGACCCGGTCGCGGTGCCGGGCGTCCAGGGCGGCGATCTGGCGGCGGCGCATCGCGGCCGCCACGTCGGGGGCGTACTCGACGCGGACGGGGCGGGCGGAGAAGACCTGGACGCCCACGGCCGCGCACTCGGCGGCCAGGGTGCGGCTGAGCTCGTCGCCGACCGCGGCCAGGGAGCGCAGGGCGTCGGGTTCCCGGGCGTCCGGGTCCCCGTCGCGCCCGGGACCGGCGAACTGGTCGGCGGGCATGCGGGAGACGGTGCGGGCGCTGACCTCCTCGATCTGCTCGCGCAGGTACGCGGCGCAGTCGTCGACCGCGAAGGCGGCCCGGGCGGTGTCCCTGACCCGCCACACGACCAGGACCACCACGCGCAGGGAGACGCCGTCGGCGTCGACGCCGGGGAGGGGTTCGCTGCGCCAGTGGTTGAGGCGGACGTCGACCCGTCGGCGCCGCGCGAGCGGGTTCATCCAGACCAGGCCGGTGCGCCGTACGGTGCCCCGGTAGCGCCCGAACAGCGAGAGCACCCAGGCGCTGCCCGCGCGGCCCCGGGCGAGCCCGGAGAGGGCGAGGGCGGCGAGCGCGGCGCAGCCGGCCAGGGCGGCCCCGTGCCAGGCGGCCAGGGGCCGGGGCGTGGTGGCGCGGTGCCCGAGCCAGTGCAGCGGGACGCGGTGCACGGTCCACAGGACGGCGCCCGCGCCGACGAGGGCGAGGAGGACGACGAGCATCGCCCACCAGCCCGAACAGGCCGCGCCCGGGCGCTCGTTGAGCCCTCCCTCCGCCCGTGGCGGCGGGACCGGGCGAGGGGCACCGCGGACGGGGGACGCGGCGCCCTCCTGGCCCTGCGCGGGCGGGGCGGGGGGCGTCTTGGTGTCGGCGCGCTTCAGGTCAGCGCTCTTGACGTACGAGGGGGCGGTCTCCTCCTGGTCGCGGTACAGGTGCTCCATCGACAGGGCCGGGGGCGCACCGCGTACGACGAGCGTCGCCGGGGCCCGCCCGTCCTCTCCCGCGAGGTCGGCTTCGGCCTCCCCGCGCTGGGGCTCGTCGTTCTCAGGATCCGGATCCGGCTGCGGCACGGCTGCTGCTCCCTGCGCTCTCCGCGGGGTCAACTGGACTGTCCGGCAGGACTTCTGACGCCACGCAAGACGATCATGAACATTGATGATCATGCATCAAGCGGACATGGAAGGACGCAAGCGAAGGTCCCTAACAGAAGGGACCAAAGTCCCGGACGGTCCTCTTGGAAACAAAAGCCACGGGTCGCGAGGGCGCGGCACCACCGGCCGCCGGAGCGACCTGGGAGGTACGCGCACCGCCCGGAATGTCAGCCTCCGGTATGACGCCGGTTCATGCCTGATGGCGGCGACCGCCCCCTGACCTGCGCCCTAGCGTGGTCGGGGAGCGAGAGAGGACCGCCCCATGGCCCTGTTCAAGTACACCCTCAAGGAATTCCGCGGACGGCTGCGGCAACTGGCCCTGACCGGAGCCGCCGTGGCCGTCGGCGTGGCCTTCCTGGTGCTGTCCGTCGGCGGCAGCGGCGCGCTGGTCGACGCGTACGGCCAGAGCGCCGCGTCCGACGTCGGCCGGGCCGACCTGCGGGCCGAACCGGGCGGCCGGGCCCTCGCGCTGCCACCCGGCGCCGCCGCCCGCGCCGCGAAGGTCCCCGGCGTCACCGCCGTCTCCGAGCGCCTGTCCGGCCAGGGCAACGTCATCAACGCCTCCGGCCGCCCCCTGGACTCGCGCGCCCTGGTCACCTCGGTGGCCGCCGACCCCGAACTCCGCTGGCAGCGGCTCGCCTCGGGGGCCTGGCCCGAGCGCGCCGGAGAGGTCGCGCTCGACCAGGGGACCGCCTCGCTCCTGGGCGTCCGCCCCGGCGACTCCGTACGCGTGCTCAAGGCCGACGGCACCACCGGAACGGCCCGGCTCACCGGCATCCTCGACAGCGGCAGCTCCGCCGCGCTGTCCGGGCAGCCCGTCATCGCCGTACCGCAGGCGCAGATGCGCGCCTACGCCACCGAAGCCCGCGCCACCAGCCTCGACCTCAGCACCGCGAGCGGCGCGGACGCGGGGGCCGTCGCCGACCGCGTCAAGGCCGCGATCGGCGGAGGCGCCGAGGTCAAGACGCACGCCACCGCGGTGGCGGACGCGCGTGACAGCTCCAGCACGCTGTACGGGATCGTGCTCGCCGCCGCCCTCTCCTTCGTCCTCATCGCCCTCGCCGTCGCGCGCATGGTGGTGGCCAACACCTTCTCGGTCGTCCTCGCCCAGCGCGCCCGGCAGCTGGCGCTGATGCGCTGCGTCGGCGCGAGCAGCCGCCAGGTGCGGCAGGTCATCCTCCTGCAGGGCCTGCTCCTCGGCGTCCTCGCCTCCGCCGCCGGGCTCGCCGCGGGCGCCGCCACCGCCCTGGCCGGGAACGCGCTCCTGGGCGCCATGGACCTCGGCCCGGTGCGGGTGGACCTGCTGCCCGGCTGGCCCACCTTCCTGCTCGCCGGGGTCTTCGGCGTCCTGCTGACCCTGGCCGCCGTGCGCGGGCCCGCCAAGCTCGCCTCCCGCGTCGCCCCGGTCGCCGCGCTCGGCACCGGCAACGCCACCCTGCCCACCGTCGGCAACCGCGCCGTGCGCGACGTCTTCTCCCTCGCGCTCCTCGGCCTCGGCGTCCTGCTGCTGATCTCCGGCGCGGCCTCCGCCCCGCCGCTGTCCCTGCTGACGATCACGGCGGGCGCGATCCTGTCCTTCTTCGGGGTGCTGCGCCTGGCCCAGTGGGTGCTGCCGCCGGTCGTCGCGGCCCTCGCGGCCCCCGCGAGGCGCCTGTTCGGCACGACGGGGCGGCTGGCCGGACAGCAGCTGCGCAGCAACCCGGGCCGCACCAGCTCCGCCGCCTCCGCGCTCCTCGTCGGCGTCACCGTCGCCGTGGCCGCCGCGAGCGCCATCGGGATCGTGCGCGGCGGTCTGGAGTCGACGCTGGTCAGCGGGCAGCCGGCGGCGTTCTCGCTGGAGGCGGACGCGCGGGGCCTGCCCCCGCGCGCCCTGGCCGACCTCAAGGCGAGTGACAAGCTCAAGGTCACGCCCGTGCGGTCGGCGAACGTGTCCGTCGGCGGCAAGTCCGTCACCGTCGTCTCGACGGACCCGGCGCGGCTCAACTCCACGACGGAGGGCGTCGACCAGGCGCGCGCGCTGCGCGACGGGGAGTCGCTGGGCGACGGCCTCGGCAAGCTGACGAGGGACCGGGGCTTCTCCCCGCTCCCGTCCTCCCTCCTGCCGGAGGCGACCGCGTACGTCACCCCCGGCACCCTGGACCGGCTCGCGCCGCGCACGGCCACGCCGACGGCGTGGATCAGCCCGGCGGAAGGCGTCAGCCACCTGGAAGCGCGCCGCGCGATCGACCGGGCGCTGGCGGACCACCCGACGGTGCGGGTCAAGGACTCGGCGTCGGACGCCGCCTACCTCCGGACCCTGATGGACCGCATGATGCTGGTGGTCACCGTCCTGCTCGGCTTCTCGATGGCCATCGCCGCACTGGGCGTCGCCGCGACGCTGATGCTGTCGGTGGACGAGCGGACCCGGGAGATCGGGATGCTGCGCGCGATCGGCCTGACGGGCGGTCAACTGCGCTCGCTGCTCACCCTGGAGTCGCTGCTGCTCGCACTGACCGGCGGGGTGGCGGGTACGGCGCTGGGGATCACGTACGGCTGGCTCGCAGCCCGCTCGGTGGCCACCGAAGGCGCCACGCTCCTGGGCCTGCCCTGGGGCGCCCTGACGGCGATCCTCGCAGCGACGGTCCTGGTGGGCGCGGCCGCGTCGGTGGGACCGGCGCGCAGGGTGCGGCGGATGCGGGTGGTGGACGCGTTGGGGGCGTAGCAGGGGGCCGGCCGCGGGGACGCCGGGGGCGGGGAGGTCAGCGGTGGCCGGCTCTGGGGGACCGGTGGCTCCGGAGCTACCGGTCCCCCGGCTCCACTGCCAGCCGGAAGCGGAGCTTCTCCTTGGAGCGGGCGCCGAGCCGGTCGTAGAAGCGGACGGCGTCCTGGTTCCACGGCGGCGTCTGCCACTGGACGTGGTCGAGCCCGAGCGCCCGCGCCTCCGCGACCACCGCCTCCACCAGGCGCGGCCCGAGCCGCAGGCCCCGGTGGCCGTCGCGCAGGAAGAGGCAGTCCATGTGCAGGTACTCCGCACCGTCCCAGGTGGAGACCTCGGCGGAGCACGTGGCGTAGCCGATGGGCCCGACGCCCTCCAGATCGGCCACGAAACACCGCAACCGCGGGTGCGCCGCGCCGAAGAGCAGCTTCTCCAGGCGCCCCTCCAACCCGGACGAGAGGGGCGGGGCCTTCTCGAACTCGGCGTGCTCGCGGGCGAGTTCGACAATCCGGGGCAGATCGCCGACACGGGCGGGACGCACGTCGACGCGGGGGACGCCGACGGCGTCGAGGCGGTCGGACGTGGCAGCGCTGCTGGAGCGGCTGGAGGTGGTGACGGCGTCGTGTGCATGGCCCATGGGCCCATCGTACGGAGGAAGGGTGAGCGGCCCTTGAGATGCACCGTGGTGGGTGCGGGTCAGCGGTCCTCGCCGCGGCCGTACTTGACGTACGCCACCAGTCCGACCACGTTCCCGAAGGCGCAGATCAGCAGCCACAGCTGGGGCGTGAGCGTCCGGGTCCTCGGATGGCGGGTGACGTCGAGCATGCAGAGGACCGCCGGTACGAGCGCGATCAGCGGGACCAGCGCGGCCCACGGCGTGACCGTCGTCGCACCGAGGTAGCCGGCCGCGAGGACGCGTGTCATACGGAAAGGTATACCGCCGTCGGCGCCGCGACGGACCCCGCCCACAGGCACCTTCGACGGGCACCTTCCTCGTTCCGGAGGGTCGCCACAACAGCGCTTACAGGTGTAAACAGAGGTCGATGACGATACGCCGACACGACGACAAGGGGCACCCGATGACCCAGTCCGAAGCCTCGGAGCGGACCGACGCCTTCGTCCCGCACGCGTTCGAGGAACGCACCGTGGACCTGGGCGAGATCCGCATGAACTACGTCGCCGAGGGCGACCCCGACGCCCCTCCCCTGCTCCTCGTGCCCGCCCAGAGCGAGTCCTGGTGGGGGTACGAGAAGGCGCTCCCGCTGCTGACCGACCGCTTCCGGGTGTACGCCGTCGACCTGCGCGGCCAGGGCCGCTCCACCTGGACCCCCGGCCGCTACACCCTCGACAACCTCGGCAACGACCTGGTCCGCTTCCTCGACCTGGTCGTGCGGCGCCCCGCCTACGTCGCGGGCAACTCCTCCGGCGGCCTCATCAGCGCCTGGCTCGCCGCCCGCGCCAAGCCGGGGCAGGTCCGGGCCGCCGTCCTCGAGGACCCGCCGGTCTTCTCCGCCGAGGTCGCGCCCCCGGTGGGGCCCGCCATCCATCAGTCGATCGGGCCGCTGTTCGCGGCGCGCTCCAAGTGGCTCGGTGACCAGTGGTCGATCGGGGACTGGGAGGGCCTGACACGGGCCCTGCGGAACGAACTGCCGGACGCCCTGGGCCGGTTCGTCGCCGCGCTCGGCGGTGACGACGGGGGCCTCGCCGCCAAGGAGGTGCCGCAACACCTCAGGGAGTACGACCCCGAGTGGGGCCGCTCGTTCGTCTCGGGCCTGGCCAACGCCGCCTGCGACCACGCCGACCTGCTCTCCCAGGTCCGGGTGCCGGTGCTGTTCACGCACCACTTCCGCACGACGGACCCGGAGACCGGCCACCTGATCGGCGCCTGCACCGACGTCCAGGCGCGCCACGCGTGCCGTCTGATGGAGGCGGCGGGTCAGCCCGTGACGTACGCCGACCTGCCCGACGCCGCGCACGGCCTGCACGACGCGGACCCGGAGCTCTACGTCCGTACGGTCGTGGAGTGGATCGACTCCCTGACCTGACACCGGGCCCGCGCCCTCCGGGCCGCCCGACCGGACCCCAGGGCGTGTCGTGAAGGTCCCGGGCCCTCAGCTCAGGCCCTTCACCGCCGCCTTCACCTTCTGGGCCAGGTCCTTCGGGAGCGGGGCGTAGCCGTCGGGGGTGATCGCCTGCTGGCCCGTGGCGCCGACCGCGTAGTCGAGGAACGACCGCAGCGACGGCAGGACGTCCTTGTTGTTGCCCTTCGCGCAGACCAGCGCGTAGTCCACGCGCACGATCGGGTACGCGCCCTCGGCCTTCGTCGTGTAGTCGACCTCCACCGACATGGTCGTGTCCGTACCGTCCAGGCGGCCCGACGCCACCCCCTTGGCCGCCGCCTGGGTGGTCGGCTCCACGGCCGCCTTGGCTCCCGTCGCCAGACTGGCCCGGTCGAGGGAGCCCTGGGCACCCAGCGGTACGAAGGAGACCGCCCCCTGCGTCTGCCCGACCCGGGCCACCAGGTCCGTCGTCGACGCGGCGGTCGTCCCCTTGCCCTTCGGCATCGTCAGGGCCGGCGCGTGCGTCCACGCGCTCGGCACGGCCGCCGACAGGTACTCGGTGAGCAGCAGCGTGCTGGACGACTGCTGGGCCGGGACCACGGCCGTGATCGGCTGGTCGGGCAGCACCATGGTGGGGTTGCTGCGGCGGATCCGGTCGTCGTTCCACCGGGTGATGCGGCCGTCGAAGATCCCCGCCAGCGCCTCCGCGTCGAGCGCGAGGCCCTTCACCCCGGCGACGTTGTAGACGACGGCCAGCGACACCACGTCCAGCGGGAGTTGGGCCGCCGTCTGACCGCCGCACCGCGCCGCCGTCCGGCCCGCCTCGTCCCCCGACAGCGGTGCGTCGACGACGGCCAGGTCCGTCTGCCCGGACCGGAACGCCGCGAGACCGGCCCCGCTGCCCATCGGTGTGTACGCGACGCTCGTGGACGGGCAGGCCGCGGTGAAGCCCGACGTCCAGCGCTGCATCGCGGCGGCCTGGGCGGGCGCCCCGGCCGACTTGAGCGAGGCGGCGCCTCCCCCCTCGGGGCAGGAGACGACGTCCGGCGCCCCGCCGGTGGACGAACCACCGCCCCTGCCACCCAACTTGTCGTCGTCCGAACCCATCAGCGCCGGAACGGTGAAGGCTGCCGCCACGCCCAAGGCGACAACGGCGGCCGCCGCCACCGCGAACTGACGTGACGTACGGCGCGGTCGCCCCGGCCCGACGTCCGCGGCCGGGGGCGCCGGAGGCGCGGAGGGCATGGCGGGGGCGGTGGGGGCGGCGGACGTGCGGGAGCCGGACGCGGAACCGCCGTCCACCGCGGTCGGCGTGGGGGTGGGGCTCGGTGTGGGTGTGGGAACGGGGGTGGTCGGGGTCGGCGCAGGCGTACGGGGATCCTGCGGGGCTGGCGTGCCGGGCCCCCAGCCCGCCCCCGCGTCCTCCTCGTACCCCGCGTCCTCCTCCGCCTCGCCCAGCAGCGCGAGCAGCTCCGGCACCGTCGCGCGCCCCGCCTGGTCCTTGGCGAGGCAGGACAGGACCAGGGGGCGCAACGAGTCGGGGAGGCCCGTCAGGTCCGGCTCCTCGTAGACCACGCGGAAGCCGATCGCGTGCATCGAATCCCCGTCGAACGGGCCGTGCCCCGTCGCCGCGTACACCAGGACCGACCCCAGCGCGAAGACGTCCGAGGCTGGGCCCACCTCACCCCGCTGGAACTGTTCGGGCGCCATGAACGGCGGCGTACCGACCACCATCCCGGTGCTCGTCAGCGCGGTCGCCGCGCTCGCGCGGGCGATGCCGAAGTCGATGACGCGCGGGCCGTCGTCGGCCAGCAGCACGTTCCCGGGCTTCAGGTCGCGGTGCACGAGGCCGGCGCCGTGGATGTCACGGAGGGCCTCGACGAGTCCGGCGGCGAGGCGGCGCACTTCCGGGGGCGTCAGGTTGCCCTGGCGCTGGACCCGCTCGGCGAGGGAGGGGCCGGGGATGAAGAGGGTGGCGAGCCAGGGGGAAGGGGCTTCGGGGTCGGCGTCGACGACCGGGGCGGTGAACGCCCCGCTCACCCGCCGCGCCGCCGCCACCTCGCGCCGGAACCGGTCGCGGAACTGCGGGTCGTCGGCGAGGTCGGGCCGGATCACCTTGACGGCGACGTGCCGCCCGGAGACGGACTGGGCGCGGTAGACCACACCCATGCCCCCGGCGCCGAGCCGGCCGCGCAGCCGATAGCCGCCGATGGTGCGCGGATCGCCTTCCAGCAGTGTCACGTACGTGTCCCCCCTGACCGCCCCCGAACGGCCGCCCAGCAGGTGGGGCCGCCGCCGGGGACAGCGTAGCGGCGCCGTCCGACAGCCGTCCCCGAGGGCACGGAAAGCCTCCCTCCGCATGCCGCTGCGTCGCGCCAGGGCCAACGGGGCTCTCCGTGACGGCACTTCGACCGGCATGCGCCACCATGGTCTGCCGGGCGGAGCACCACGCGCCGTCCCGGCAGGACGAGTCGGCGAGTCGGCGATCAGGACGGGGAGCGGTGGAGCGGGACGAGCAGCAAGAGGAGCAGGACGGACAGCGGAGCGAGGACCAGATCCTGGCCGACGCGCTTGCCGCCCTCGGGGCACCGAGCGGGGGCGGCGGTCTGGTCCGGGTGGTGGCCAGGCTGATGAAGAAGAACGTCCACGAGGTCGAACAGCTCGTCCCCCTGCCGTACGACGACGCAGTGCGACGCGTGTCCGGCGTGCTCAGGAACGCCGGCCGCCCGGTCGGCACCGGGGCGGCCGGGACCGGCCCGGTCGGCACCGGCGGGAGCAGTGCGCTCCGTGTCGTCGTCGGCGGTGGTGCCGGTGGCCTGAACCCCGTCGTGGTGACCGCGCGCGTGCTGCGGGTCGACGAGGACAGCTCACGGATCTGGCTGCGTGCCGCCGCCAAGGAGGGGCTGATCAGACAGCGGGCCGGGGAGAAGACCGCGGCCCGTCTCGCCGCCCTACTCAGCGGGGCGACCGGAGCGGACGGCAACGGGTAGGGGCAGGCATTCGTCGAGCAGACCGACGATGTCGCGCCACGCCCGCTGTGCGTGTCGTGGGTGGTAGCCGACGCCCGGGCGTGTGGTGTGGTCGACCGTCGGGTGGTGGAAGGCGTGCAGGGCCCCGCCGTAGACCACGCACCGCCAGTCGACGCCCGCGTCCCGCATCTCGGCCGCGAACGCCTCTCGTTGCGCGGGCGGCATGATCGGGTCCTCCGATCCGACACCCGCCCACACGGGGCAGCGGATGCGGGTCGCCTCGCCCGGTCGGCCCGTGGTCAGTGCGTTGACCGTGCCGATCGCGCGCAAGTCGACCCCGTCGCGGCCGAGTTCCAGCGCGATCGCTCCCCCGGTGCCGTAGCCGATCGCGGCGACCCGGTCGAGGTCGGCCCGCGGTTCGGCGCGCAGCACCCCGAGCGCGGCATGGCCGATGTCCCGCATCCGGTCCGGGTCCGCGAGCAGCGGCATGCAACGGGCCAGCATCTCCTCGGGGTCGTCCAGATAGCGACCGCCGTGCAGGTCGAAGGCCAGCGCCACGTACCCCAGCTCGGCCAGGGCGTCCGCCCGGCGGCGTTCGACGTCGCTGAGCCCCGTCCCCTCGGGCCCGACCAGGACCGCGGGCCGACGCTCATCGCCCGCGGGGAGCGCGAGGTGTCCGATCATCCCGAGACCATCGGCCGGATATTCGACCGTACGTGTTGTGATCGTCATGCAGCCCGACCGTAGTGACCGTCCGGCCAGGTCGGGCCGGTGTTCACGATCGGCGGAAGGAGGGCCCTCTCGTCAAGGGCCCTCCTGTGCACCGTGGTTCACCCGCTCACACCGTCTTCGCGTACTCCTCCTGCGACCCCCGCGACTCGCGCCGGTCGGCGTCCCGTCCGGTGCTCGTGCGGCGCAGCAGCAGGGCCGCCGTCACCAGCGCCGCCACCAGCAGGGCCGTGCCCGTGGCGAAGGCCAGGTGGTAGCCCTCCGTCAGGGCCTCCGGCCGGGTGCGGCCCGCTGCGGTGAGGGCGTCGGTGCGGGAGGCCGCCAGAGTGGACAGGACCGCCACCCCGAGGGCCATGCCGATCTGCTGCGTCGTGTTGAACAGGCCCGACGCCAGGCCCGCGTCCTCCTCCTTCGCTCCCGACATCCCGAGCGTCGTCAGGGCCGGCAGTGCCAGGCCGAAGCCCGCCGCGAGCAGCATCACCGGAAGCAGGTCCACGGCGTAGTCCGCGTGCACCGGGACCCGGGTGAGCAGGCCCAGTACGCCGATCAGCAGGACCAGGCCCGTCAGCAGGACGTTGCGCTCGCCGAAGCGGGCGTTCAGCCGGGCCGAGACGCCCAGCGACACCGCGCCGATCACCACGGCCGCCGGGAGCATCGCAAGACCGGTGGCCGCCGCCCCGTACCCCTGGACCTTCTGCAGGTACAGGGCCACCAGCACCTGGAAGGAGAACAGCGCGGCCACCATCAGCATCTGCACCACGTTCGCCCCGACCACCGTCCGCGAGCGCAGGATCCGCAGCGGCATCAGCGGGGTGCGGGCCCTGCCCTGGCGCACGAAGAACGCCGCGATCAGCACCGCCGCCGCCCCGCCGAGACCCAGCGTGTGCGCCGAGGTCCAGCCGTGCTCCTCGACCTTGACCACCGTGTAGATCCCGAGCATCAGGCCCGCCGTGATCAGCAGCGCGCCCGGCGCGTCCGCCCCCGCCCGCAGGCCCTGCCCCCGGTCGGCCGGCAGCGCCGGAACCGCGAGCAGCAGGGCCGCCAGGCCGATCGGCAGGTTGATGAAGAAGATCCAGTGCCAGTCCAGCGCGTCGGTCAGTACGCCGCCGAGCACCTGCCCCAGTGACGCCCCCGCCGCCCCGGTGAAGCTGAACACCGCGATGGCCTTGGCCCGTTCGCCCGGCTCCCTGAACAGCGTGACCAGGATGCCGAGGCTGACGGAGGCCGCCAGCGCACTGCCCACGCCCTGCAGGAAGCGCGCCGCGATCAGCACCGCCGGGGTGCCGGCCGCGGCCGCGAGGAGGGAGGCCGCGGTGAAGATCCCGGTGCCCGCCAGGAACATCCGCTTGCGGCCCAGCAGGTCCCCCAGCCGGCCCGCCAGGAGCAACAGGCTCCCGAAGGCGATCAGGTACGCGTTGACCACCCAGCTCAGGCCCGCCGGCGTGAACCCCAGGTCGGACTGGATCGCGGGCATCGCCACGGTCACGATGCTGCCGTCCAGGATGACCATCAGCGTGCCGGTGGCGAGCACCGCGAGCGCGGTCCAGCGGGAGCGGAACCGGGAGAGGAATCCGGAACCGGACCCGGAATCCGGTCCTGTGGACGTCGTGGTGGAGGACATCTGGGCGCTCCTGGGGGCTCGTTGCCGGTGCGGGGTGCGCCGGGCGACGAGTGAGACCGTAGCAGATAGTTCTGTTGCAGACTATCTATCTCGGATCCGGTCGCGAAGGCGACCGGAGAGTGCGCCACGCAAAACCATCCCCTTCCGGATAATCCGCTACGGATCGATTCGCTACCCTGGTCCCATGACAGCCATGGCCCCCGCGCGCACCGAGCCCGACCTCTCCTTCCTGCTCGACCACACCAGCCACGTCCTGCGGACGCAGATGGCCGCCGCCCTCGCCCGGATCGGCCTCACCGCGCGCATGCACTGCGTCCTGGTGCACGCGCTGGAGCAGGAGCGGACGCAGGCACAGCTCGCCGAGATCGGGGACATGGACAAGACCACGATGGTCGTCACCGTCGACGCCCTGGAGAAGGCCGGCCTCGCCGAACGGCGGCCCGCCACCCACGACCGCCGGGCCCGGATCATCGCGGTCACCGAGGAGGGTGCCAAGGTCGCCCGACAGAGCCAGAAGATCGTGGACGGCGTGCACGAGAGCGCCCTCGGCTCGCTCCCCGAGGCCGAGCGCGAGGCGCTGCTGCGGGTACTGAACCTGCTGGTGCAGGGACATCTGGCCACCCCTGACGAGGGTGCGGGCACGGCCCGCAGGGCGCGCCAGGCCAACTGACGCGCCCGCCCCGCCTACTTCCCCCTCGACCTACTTCCCCCGTGCGTACTCGGCCCAGATCCGCAGCGGGAACACGTTCCCCCGGTCGTCCTTGCGGCCGCCGACCCCCTGCATGCCGAGCAGTTGCGGCGTCCCCGGCTTGGTGCGGAACACCGTGACGGCCGTCGTCAGGTCGTCCATGTGGCCCACGTACCAGGCCGACCTCATCCGGTCGTCCTCGCCCGTCGCCCCCGCCATGAGGTCCTTGAGCGGCGTCGACCGGGCGAGCTCGTCGAGCTTCCCGTCCCGTTGCAACTCCGTCCAGGCGAGCTCGCCCAGGGCGCTGTTCACGTCGTTCGCCACCCGGGCGTCCATCGCGCGCTCCGGCCCGGGCTTCGCGAAGCCCTCGACCTCCTCCGTCTCCCCCTCCTCCGTCCTCGTCACCTTCGTGACCGAGTACGGGTCCGACCGCATCCCCTCGTTGGTGAACGCGGTGTACGCGTCCGCCATCCGCACCGCGCTCGGCGTGGACGTGCCCAGCGGGAACGACTTGTCCAGGCGGGCCAGGCTGTCGGCGTGCAGTCCGGACGCGACCGCCAGGGCCTTCACCTTGTCCAGGCCGACGTGCTGGGCGAGCCGGACGAACGTGGCGTTGGCCGACCTGACCAGCGCCGATTGCAGGGTGCTCGGCGCGGCGAAGGGCGTGGCGCCGCCCCCGACCGACGGCTTCACGTCGACCGCCCGGCTGCCGTCGGCGAGCAGGTTGCCCCGGCTGTCGTAACCGCTGTTGAGGGTGATCAGCCCGTCGCCGTGCTGCAGCCCCGCCGCCAGTACGAAGGGCTTGAACGCCGAGCCGACGGGCACGCCCGCGGTGTCCGCGTTGTTGCTGAAGTGGGTGATCGCGTCCGCCCCGCCGTACACCGCGACCACCGCGCCGTCCGAGCGCACCGACGCCGCCCCGACCTCCACGTAGCGGTCCTCCGCCCGCTTCTTCGGGTCGAGGTCCCGCTTCCGCACGGCCAGTACCGCCTGCTCCAGCCGCCGCACCCCGGCCTTGTCGAAGGTGGTGTGGACCTTGTACCCGCCCCGCGCCAGGTCCTTGTCGGTGAGGCCCGAACGCTTCTTGATGTACTTGTTCGCTATGTCCACCAGATAGCCCGTCTGGCCACCCAGGCTGGTCGGCTTCACGGCCTTCCTGGGCTCGGGGAACCTCGTGTACTCCGCCCGCTCCACCTTCGACATCGTGCCCGTCTCGACCTGCCGGTCCAGGATCCACTTCCACCGCTCGACGGCACGGTCGTGGTTGCCCCCGCCGCCCGCCGGGTCGTACTGCTCCGCGCCCTTGAGCAGCGCCGCGAGCACCGCGGCCCGACTGGGGTCGAGGTCCTTGGCGGGGATGCCGTAGTACGCCTGGGCAGCGGCCTGGATCCCGTACGCGCCCCGGCCGAACCAACTGGTGTTGAGGTACCCCTCGAGGATGTCCTGCTTGGTGGCCCGGCTGTCCAGCTTCAGGGCGATGAAGAACTCCTTCACCTTGCGCTCGGCCGACTGCTCCTGGCTGAGGTAGGTGTTCTTCACGTACTGCTGGGTGATCGTCGAACCGCCCTGCGTCTCCCCTCCCTTGACCACGCTCACCAGCGCCCGGGCGATGCCCTTGGGCGAGACGCCGTGGTCGGTGTAGAAGGTCTCGTTCTCGGCGGCGATGACCGCGCGTTCCATGGAGTCGGGCACGTCGTCGAGCGTGACGTCCTGCCGGTTCACCGCCCCGACGCTGACCATCTGGGTGCCGTCGGCCCAGTAGTAGACGGTGCCCTGGCGCTGGGCGTCGGCGTTCGCGTCGGGGATGTCCACGGAGACGTACACGGCGACGAACGTCCCCGCGAGCGCACCGAACCCGACCAGGTGCAGCCCGAGCACCTGCCGCCAGGACGGCACCCACCGCCGCCAACGCGTCCGGCCACGACGCGGGTAGTCGGGCCGGAGCACGCTCCGGCGCCTGGAAGGCAGGGACTGATCGGGCTTCTCCGCACGCTTCTCCGCGCGCTCGGCCGGCTCCGTCTCTTCTCTCTTCTCCGCCTTCTCCGCCGGCTCCGCCTGCTCGGAGTTCTCCTCTCGCTCGTTTCTCTCGGGGCGTTCGCGATGTCGGGGGGCCATGCTCCTGCTCCTGTTTCACCGTCCCGCACCTGCGTGGCGCGAAGCTTGTGGAGGGAGATGACCAAGATCGAGAAGAGGTTGTTCAGCCACTGCCTCAAAACGACCGACGCCGTTCCGCTTGCCGCCCTATCCGCCCCTATGACCCGTTGTTAAATCCCGGTTCTTCCGGACCCGTGAGCGTCCGCTGGTACTCGTACGACGTGTGGGTCGGCCGGTAACCGAGGTCGTCGTTGACCCGGCGCATGTGCGGGTTGTTGTCCGCCGTGTCCGTGAGCAGTCCGGCGAGCTCCGGGTGTTGTTCACGCGCCTCGACGATCGACGCGGCCTTCATCCAGAGCGCCAGGCCCCTGCCCCGGTGGGACGGCAGGACCGCCGTCCCGTAGTGCTGGGCGTCGCCCTTGCCGTCGCCCGGGACCACCAGTTCGGTGAAGCCCACGATGGTGCCGTCGGTGCGGTCGACGGCGGCGACGGTACGCAGGACCTCGCCCCGCGCCGCCACCGCGGAGGCCGCCGCCCGCACCCGGTTCAGGTCCCACACCACCGTGCCCCAGTCGACCGCCCCCATCGGCATGTCGTCCATCGCCCGGCGCGAGGCCACGAAGGTGTCCGCGAGTCCATCGGGGACCGTCCCGACCCACGACCTCAACTCATAGCCCTCGTGGGTGCTTCGGACCAGCGCCGCGAGCGCCTCGACGTCCGCGTCCGCCAGGGCCAGGCGGGTGTACGTGAGCGTCAGCGCCACCTCGAAGCCGGACGCCTCAAGGAACGCGGAGCCGGGTGAGTCGGCACTCGCCTGGGCTATGAGGCTCGTACGACCGTCCTGGCGGGCCGCCTCCACGGCCGCGTCGAGGAGCGCCTTCCCTGCGCCTCGTCGGCGCTCGGCCGGGTGGACCTGGACGTCAAGCTCGGAGAGGTGCTGCTGGCCCTCCTTGTCGAAGAGGCGCAAGAAGGCGTGGCCGACGGTGGTCCCGTCGGGGGCGGTGGCCAGCCAGGCCAGACGACGAGCGGACGCGCTCTGCTCGGGGTCGGTCAGGGCTGTGATGCGTACGGACAAGCTGTCTCCATCGGTCAAGGGGGTTCTCGTTACGAGGTTCGTCAGGGCGTTCTCGTCAAGTGAGTTGCTCGGCTAGGGAGTTGCACGCGGTGTGAAGGTGCCGGGTGGTGCGGTTACCGGGCCCAGGGGATCACACGCGTGCCCTCCGCACCAGGGACCGAGGCGACCCCGTCCGCGCGCATCGCCACATGTGCCTCGGCGTCCTGCGGTGCGTGGATGCGGCGGACCAGGTCGGGCGGCAGGACCAGGGTCCGGCCCGCGGCGACCAGCTCCGTACGACCTCCGCAGGTCACCTCCAGCGCGCCGACGGTCACCGTCCAGACCTGCTCGCGGCTGATCGCGTGCTCGGGGCCGGTCTGGCCCTCGCGCATGGCCACGGTCCAGGTGCTCAGCTCCGTACTGCCGCGGCTGGGTGCGGCGAGGCCGGTCATCCGGGCGTTCGGCGTCTCGGTGACGTGCTCGTCGGACGTGGTGATGACCCGCGGTGCGGGGACGTCCGCCGGCCAGCCGACCGGTCCGTCGGCCGCAACGTCCGCAAGTGCGTCCACCGGTGCGTCCCCCGGTGCGTCCAACAGCGTGCCAGCGGGCTCGGGCTCGGCTCCCGGCTGGTCGATCCACTCGACGAGTTGGACGACGATCCCGTTGGGATCGGTCAACTGGAACAGCCGCTCGCCCCAGGGCTCTTCGCGCAGCGCCATCGTGACCGGAGCCCCGGCCTCGCGCAGCCGCTTCTCCACCGCCTCTATCCCGGTGACGGTCAGCGCCAGTATCAGCCCGGCGGCCGTCCGGTCGCGCTGCTCGGGCGGGAGCAGCTCGATGCCGCGCCGCAGAAGGACGATGTCGACGGCCGCGTCCTCCCGCTCGAGGAATACGAACCCGTCCGCTGCCACGACCGTGCGGTAGCCGAGGTACGTGCGGAAGAAGTCCAGCGAGGCTTCGAGGTCGTCGACCGTGAGGGACACGGTGGAGGTGGTGACGTTCAGAGCGACTCCCAGGTCTAGGTCCGAGGTATTTTTACGACGGTGGTAACTTTACGAATCCCCCGTAGAGTCGGTCAAGAGTATTTTTACGTCGAGGGTAAGATTCACCCATGAGTGTTCACCGCCATGACTCCGCAGGCTCAGCGGACTCCGCCGCTTACGCCGGCGCCGCCGACGCCGCCGACGCCTCGGCCGCCACCGTCATCGCCGAACTGGGCCTGCGCGAGACGAAGAAGATGGAGACGCGGCAGCTCATCTCCGACCACGCGACCAGGCTCTTCCTGGAGCGCGGCTTCGAGCAGACCACCATCGCCGACGTCGCCACGGCCGCCCGCGTCTCCAAGAAGACGGTCACCAACTACTTCCCGCGCAAGGAGGACCTGGCCCTCGACCGCCACGAGGCGTTCACCGGGGGCCTGGCCCGCGCCGTCGCCGAACGCGCCCCGGGCGAGGACCCGTTCAGCGCCCTCAGCCGCACCTTCCGTGCCGCGCTCCTCGCCCACGACCCGGTCGTGGGCTTCACCGGCCCCGCCTTCGCCCGCATGGCCGCGGACAGCCCCACCCTCATCGCCCGCGTGCGCGAACTGCACGAACAGCGCGAGGAAGCCCTCGCCGACGCCCTCGCCGCGCTCGCCCCCGACACCGCGCCCGCCATCGCGCCCCGGGCCGCCGCCGCCCTCATCGCCGGCGCGGACCGCCTGGTGTACCGCCGCGTCCAGGAGCTCACCCTCGCCGGGCACACCGACGACGAGATCGAGGCCGTGCTGGTCCCCGAGGCCAACCACCTGCACGCCCTGCTGGGCGCGGCCCTCGCCGGTGACCCGGCCACCTCGGCCTGAGTCCGGCACCAGCGGGGGTGGGTGGCGCCCGGGCCCGCCGTTCGAGCGCCCCCCACGCCTCCGCACGCCCCCTCCCCGGGGATGACCGCGGGGCGTCGGCACCCCGACCATGAACTGCCGTGCGCCACCGCGTCGTTGTCAGCTCGTCGCCGCATCGACGACAGGCCGGCGGCGCCCGGTCCACGTCACCACCACCGCACGGAACAACCCGCACGGATCAACCCGCACGGCACGACCGCAGGGAAAAACCCTCACGTACCGCCAACCGCCGTACCGCCAACCGCCGTACCGACATCCGCCGTACCGATATGGGGGCACCGCATGGGCAGACGCTGGCTGATCACGGGATGTTCGTCGGGCCTCGGGCAGGCACTCGCCCGGGCCGCCGCAGCCGCCGGGGACGACCTCGTGGTCACCGCGCGCAAGACCGCCGACCTCGCCGACCTGGCCGCCGAGTGGCCCGGCCGGATCACTCCCGTAGCGCTCGAGCTGCGCGACCCGGACTCCTGTGAGGAGGCGGTGCGCACTGCGGTCCAAACGCTCGGCGGCATCGACGTACTGGTCAACAACGCGGCGGTCGGGCTCTTCGGCGCGGTCGAGGAGGTCGCCGACGACGAGCTGCGCGACCAGCTGGACACCCTGGTCACGGGCCCCTGGCGGCTGATCCGCCTGGTCCTGCCGGTGATGCGCGCGCAGGGCCACGGGCACGTGCTCAACGTCTCGTCCATCGTGGGCCGCATGGCCCTCCCCGGCCTCGGCGCCTACGTGGCGGGCAAGCACGCGCTGGAGGGCATGAGCCAGGCCCTCGCCATCGAGGCCGCGCCGCACAACATCCGCGTCACGGTCATCCAGCCGGGCATGTACGCGACCCGCTACAGCAGTTCCACCACCCGGACCCGGGCCCGCGTCCCCGCCTACGACGCGACCAACCTCGAGTGCCTCGAAGGCATCCGGGGCATGGCCGACAACCCCGACTGCGGCCAGGCGGAGGACTTCGCGCCCCGCGTCCTCGCCATCGTCGCCACCGAGGGCCCGCTGCCGTTGCGCATCCCCGTCGGGGACGACGCGTACGCCTATCTGGAGGCGGACGAGGAGGCGTACCAGGAGGAGTTCGCGACCGCCCGCGCGCTGGCGCAGCAGACTCCCCCGTACACGCCTCCCCACACGCCCCCGAGCGCACCACCAGCCACGGCTCCGGCCGAACCGCCGCAGACGCGGGAGCCGGACCCGGATCCCGTCTGACCACCACTACGGAACGACCACTAGGGAACGACCACTAGGGAACGACCACTACGGAACGATCGCCACGGATCGACCGCCACGGATCAATCGCCACGGTTCGATCACCACGCAACGAGGTCCGGCGCAAATCCGGGTGAAAGAGGCTCACTCGCCCGCAGAGGCGCGGATGTTGTTCGCTACGACGCGCCGCTGACGTGCGCTGGAGTGATCCATTAGCGTAATGATCATGATTGCTCTAGTGGCTCATGATGAGCGGAAGACGGCCTTGCTGGAATGGGCGGAAGAGCATCGGCTCGCTCTGAAGCGCGAAAAGGTCGTGGCCACGGGGACGACCGCACGCCTCTTGCGGGAGCGATTAGGCCTACAAGTGACGGCAGTGGCCTCCGGTCCGGAGGGAGGGGACCAACAGATCGGAGCCCTGATCACCACCGGGGAAGTGTCAGCGTTGGTCTTCTTCTGGGACCCGTTGTGGGCAGCCCCTCACGCCGCCGACGTGCACGCGCTGCTCCGCATCGCCACACTGCACAACATCCCGGTGGCCACGAACACGGCCGGCGCCGATGTCATGGCGGCGGTGGGCTTCCCCCGGCTCGACCGGGCAGCCTGAGACCTGTCCCGCGTACTCGGCCGCACCGGGCCCGGCACTCCCGATGGCGACGACTCCCTGCCCACGCGGAAAGGGCCTGGCGCGGCACCTCGGGGGAGGGGTGCCGCGCCAGGTGGTCAGCTCGCGACGGGGCGCACCGCGACCGCCGGCAGCTGGTTCAGGCAGCTCGGGTCACCCGGCTTGCCCGTGCGGACGAACTGCGAGGTGAAGCCGGTCACGCAGCGGCTGAGCTCCAGCTCGGGGACGTGGCCGACGTTCGGCACGGAGAAGAACCGGGCGCCGCGGAACTGCTCGGCGGCCTTGCGCCCGCTGGAGTCCGGGGTGTTGGAGTCGAGGTCGCCCGAGACCACGAGGACCGGGACGCGCGGCAGCTTCGGGTCGGTCTTCTGCGGCTCGGGGGTGTTCTCGCGCGGCCAGCCGATGCAGACGTCACCGCCGTCCGTGGTGCCCTCGGTGAAGCCCTTCGCGCTGAACGCGCCGTGCTCGCCGGGGCGTACGGACGCCAGCGCCCGGCCGTACTGCTTCCAGCGCTCGGCGATCGACGCGTGCTTCGACCAGGGCCTGCGGTAGTCGTTGCAGACGACCGCGATGTACGGCGCCTGGTCCGCCTTGCTGCCCGACGCGCCCTCGTCCTCGACGAGCTTCCGCAGCGGGGCGGGGTCCTTCGCGACGAACTGGTGCAGGGCGTACGGGAGTTCCCGGATCAGCGCCTCGTCCTCGCCGCCGAGTCCGATGCCGCCGCTGGCGGCCTCGAAGAGGAGGTTGGCGAGCTTGGCCTCGTCGAAGCGCTTCTTGTAGGTGGTGCCCTCCACGGTCTTGATCGTGACGTTCATGGGCTCGGCTCGCAGCATGCGGGCGGTGGTGGCCAGGTCGTTCACGGTCCGCTCGCCGTCGCAGGAGCCGCTGCGCGCGCAGATCCGCTTGAGGGTGAGCGACACGGCCTGCGCGCTGGGGCGCGCCAGGGGGTCGAACTTCAGCGGGTAGGCGCCGGAGAGCACGATGTCGCGGACGTGCTCCGGGTGCCGGGAGGCGTACACGGGCATGAGGTAGGTGCCGTACGAGAGCCCGTACAGGCTGAGCTTGTCGACGCCGAGCTTGGCCCGCACCGCGTCGAAGTCGTCGGCGGTGGCGGCGGAGGTGAGGCCGGCGGCCCTGGGGCCGAGGTTCCTGCCGCACTTCTCGACGGCGGCGCGCTGCTGGGCGCGGGTGCCGAAGCGGTACTCGGCGTCGGTGACCCCGCAGGTGAGGCGCCCGGACTCGCCGGTGCCGCGCGGGTCGACGAGCAGCAGGTCGTGGTCCTTGAGCAGGTCCTCGTACCCCCAGGCCCAGAGCTGCGCCTTGTCGATCGGGGTCTCGCCGGGGCCGCCGGGGTTGAAGAGGACGGTGCCCTTGGCGGGTCCTGGGGCGGTGTGGCGGATGACGAGGTAGCTGACCTTGACGGTGCCGAGTCCGGGTCTGCCCTTCACCAGGGGGCGGTCGACGCTGCCGCAGTCGGTCCGGTGGCCCTCCACCGCGCACCAGGCGGGGGCGGCGGAGGAGGTGCGCGCGTGCGGTGCGGCTCCGGTGGCGGCGTTCGCGGTGGCGCCGGCGGGGAGGGCGGTGGCGAGGACCGCCATCAGACCGACGGCGAGCCCGGCACGCCGCGCCCTGCCCGTCCCCGCCACCGCACTCTCGGCCGAACCCGAACCCGAACTCGCACCCGCACCCGCACCCGTGTACGTCATCGCCCTGCCCTCCACCCCGAGCCCGCTGGGCCCCTCGCTGTTGCCGCTGTGCGGGGTGTCCCCCGCTGCGATCACCACAGTGGCGGGTGCGTTTCAGAGGAACGGCAGGGCAATGACAAAGGCGGGTAAGAAGCACCCAAGGGTTCTGTGAGCGGGGGCCCCGGGCCGTGGGCAGTGGCAGAGGCCCGGAACGGCCCCGCCGTCACGCCGCCCGGTCGGCCACCAGCTTCTCGTACCCCGCGAGGCGTACACAGACGGTGACGCCGTGGGCCGTGCGCAGGAGGTCCTCCAGGTCCGGGTACGACGGCGCGATGCGGATGACGCTGTCGGTCGGGTCGTCGCCGTACGGGTGCGTGGCGCCGGCGGGGGTGAGCGCGATGCCCGCCTCTCCCGCGAGGCGTACGACTTCGCGGGCGCAGCCCTCCAGGACGTCGAGGGAGATGAAGTAGCCGCCCTTGGGGTCCGTCCACGCGGCCAGGCCCGTACCGCCGAGCTGGTCGTCGAAGACGCGGCGCACCGCGTCGAACTTCGGGCGCAGGATGTCCCGGTGGGCGCGCATGTGCGCGCGCAGGCCGTCGGCGTCCTCCAGGAACAGCACGTGCCGGAGCTGGTTGACCTTGTCCGGGCCGATGGAGCGCTTGCCGCTGTAGTGGCGCAGCCAGGCGACGTTGGCGGGCGAGCCGCCGAAGAAGGCGACGCCCGCGCCCGCGTGGGTGATCTTCGAGGTGGAGCCGAAGACGAAGGCCCGGTCCGGGTGGCCGGCCTCGGCGCACGCTGTGAGGACGTCGGCGACCTGTACCTCCTCGTCGGTGAGGTGGTGCACGGAGTACGCGTCGTCCCAGAAGAGGCGGAAGTCGGGGGCGGCGGTGGGCATGGCGGCGAGGCGGCGGACGGTCTCGTCGCTGTAGGTGGTGCCGTCGGGGTTGCTGTACTTGGGGACGCACCACATGCCCTTGATGCCCGCGTCCGTGCGCACCAGCTCCTCGACGACGTCCATGTCTGGGCCGTCGGGGGTGAGCGGGACGGGGATCATCTCGATGCCGAAGCGCTCGCAGACGCCGAAGTGGCGGTCGTACCCGGGCACGGGGCACAGGAACGCGACGCGCTCCTCGTCGGCCCAGCGACGCGGGGAGCCGGGCAGCGGGACGGTCGTGCCGAGGTAGGCGTGGACGACGGTGTCGTGCATGAGCTCCAGGCTGGAGTTGCCGACGGCGAGCAGCTGGTCGACGGGGACGCGCAGGAACGGGCTGAAGATCTCGCGCAGTTCGCGCAGGCCGAGCGGGGCACCGTAGTTGCGCACGTCGGTGCCGTCGGCGGAGGTGTGGTGGGCGCCGGGGAGGGAGAGCAGGGGCGTGGAGAGGTCGAGCTGGCGGGCCGACGGCTTGCCGCGGGTGAGGTCCAGGTGGAGTCCCTGGGCGCGGAGTTCGGCGTAGTCCCTGCGGGCCTGTTCGAGGTGGTCGGCGAGGGCCTGGGGGTCGGCGGTGGTGCTCATCGGTGAGGGCTCTCCGTTCCTGCTGTTCCGGCGTGTCCGGCTGGTCCTGCTCTGGCGGGTGTCACGTGCGCACTGCGGGTCGGTACGGGTCGGCTGTTCGTGCGCTCCTGCCACGGGATGGCGGTGTTGATGCGCTGGCCTGCGGCTTTGTCGTGAAGGTCACGCGCGGTGGGCGGGCCGCGCTCACGATATGCGCGGCGGAACCGGTGGGACGACTGGATTCCGGAGACCCCTGTCCGGCTCGACGGCCCCGTCGCGCCGCCGCTGGACGACTTCGACATTCCCCCTTGCGCCACTGCAAGTGAAGTACTACGGTTTAACCACTGCACAAGAAGTGGTCACGAAAGTGGCCCTTCGCCGAGCCTGACGAGGAGTCCGGTATGCGAGCTCGCCACCACAACAGCCAGCGCGGCAACGCCTTCGCCCACATGAACCGCAAGACGTTCCAGCCGCCCCAGCCCCGCAACCAGCAGCCCCGCCCCCGCCCGCTCCCCAAGCCCGGCAACAAGCGGTGAGCACTGACCCCACACCCGACGAGAACCCGGCCGCAGCGCACGCAGCGGCCGGGTTCTTCCGTGTGGGCCTCCCGTGAACGCCATGGAGGAAGCCCTGAAGGAAGCTGTGAAGGGATGTGGCCGGAAGTCGTCGGTGGTGGTTAGCAGTGTTAACCTCGCGGACGTGACCAGCGACCCCCCTGTCCGCCGCCGGACCGGCACCCACCACGGCGACCTGCGCAACGCACTGCAGCAGGCCGCTCTGGAGCTCGTCGGCGAGCGCGGACCGTACGGCTTCACGCTCGCCGAGGCGTGCCGCCGGGCCGGGGTGAGCGTGGCGGCCCCCTACAAGCACTTCGCCGACCGCGACGCGCTGCTCGCCTCGCTCGCGGTACGGGGGTACGAGGAGCAGCGGCGCCGCTACCGGGCAGCGCTGGCCGGTCACGGCGACCCGATCGCCCAGCTCACGGCCTTCGCCGGGGCGTACGTACGCTTCGCGGCCGAGGAGCGGGCGCTCTTCGAGATCACCTTCCTGGCCGGTCTCGACAAGGGCCGCCACCCCGGGCTCGCGACGGCGGGCGGCTCGCTCACCGAGGACCTGCTGCCGGTGGCGAACCGGATCACGGGCGAGCCTGGCTCGGCGTTCGACCTGCTGGTCCGGGTGGCCGCCGCCGCCCACGGTCAGGCGCTCTTCCTGCTCCAGGAGATGATGCCGGGCCCGAAGAACACGCTCGCCTGGGCCGAGGAGCAGGCCGTGCGCACCGCGCGCGAACTGGCCACCGCCGCCGTCGCCGGTGGCTCGAACCAGATGTGGGTACGGTGAGTTGAGTACTCCGTGAGTCGACGCACCGACCCAGACCGCCCGCACCCGCGACCCGCGTCGCGCAGACGGCGCTTCCCTTGACAGGGCCACGCAACCATACTGGTCAGGCCCCCGCCCCCGCACAGATCGACTCCATGGCCAAGAACACCACTTCCGCGAACCCCGTCCCCGACACCGCCTGGCTGGCGCGCGGGCGGCACCTGGGTCCCGAGCCCGAGCGGGACGTGCGGCGCAACCTGATCGCCCTCAAGGCGGCCGGGGTGGTCGACGACTTCCTGGAGCTGGAGCCCGCCGAGGCGGCCCGCTCGACGGTGCTGCACCCGCGCGACGAGTCCGCCGATCCCGGCCCCAGCGCCCGCCGCGTCTTCGAGGCGCGCTGGCAGCCGACCGAGGGCATCACCGTGCGCGGCCAGCTGACCACGTACGACCCCGGGGGCCGCCGCAAGTCCGACGACGCGGTCAGCTGGACCCTGGTCGCCGAGGCCGAGCGCGCCTGGGACCTGGAGTGGGCCTCGCCCGCCACCGTGTTCTGGCCGGACACCGAGACGGTCCTGTGGGACCACGACGCGACCGGGGACGTCTGGCTGCGGGCGGCGAACATGCTGCCCGAGGACGACGACGAGCTCCGGCGCCACCTGCGCGACTGCGCCCGCGACAGCTGGTTCCTGCACGTGGTCGTGCACGAGGCGATGACGCCGGACGCGGTCGGCCAGTGGACCCTGACCCGCTTCCTGCCGCCGGGCCTGCGCCACCGGGTGGTCGAGCACCGCGCCTCGCCGCAGCAGGCGCAGATCGCGGACTTCGCGGTGAAGCGCGAGTTCGACGTACGGCTGCCGCGCGGCGGCGCCGTCGTACTGCCGGTCGTCCCGGGACAGCAGGGCTACGAGGCCGAGCGCTTCACGCTGCGCAGCGTCTTCCTCGACGGCTCGGAGCCGGTCGAGCTGACCTCCGCGATCAAGGAGCTGGCCGCGCTGCCGCGCCCGCTGGGCCCGGAGGCGGAGGCGGCGCTGACCCGGCTGCGCCAGGGCTGGCACCTGCTGACCCCGGACGAGGAGCTGGTCCACGCGCAGCAGATGGTCTCCCGGTACGCGGAGGCCCTGGACGCGATGACGAAGTCCCGGGACCTGTACAAGGACGCCGCCGACGCCGCCCAGGCGGCCCTGGCCGAGGCCGGCGGCGGCGACGCGGCCCCGGCGGCACCGCTGCCCGGGGGCTCGGAGCGGCCGGACGCGTCGCCGCTGGGCGGCCTGACGAAGGCGTTCGGGAAGCTGTGGGGGCCGGGGAGCAAGTAGCGGCCGGGGGGACGCCCCCGACCACCCGCTCCCCCGGCCTCGTACGCCGTGATCCGTACTACTGATCTGTACTTCGATCCGTACTACTGATCCCTACTACGCCTTCCGCACCCGCAGCACGCTCCCGTCCAGGGGCAGCGGGGAGACGTCCACGAGGGTGAGGCCCGCGTCGCGGAACAGCTCCGCGTAGTGGTCGGCCCCGCGCTCCATGCCGCCGACGTTGCACATCATGTGCAGGTCCCAGGCGGTGGCCAGGGAGGTGGAGCCGTCGGCGGGCAGCACCCGCTCGATGACGAGCAGCTCGGCGTGCGCGGGCATCGCCCGGGCGCAGTGGCCCAGGATCTCGCGGCACCGGGCGTCGTCCCAGTCGTGCAGGACGCGCGACAGCACGTACACGTCGCCGTCCCCGGGCACGTCGGCGAAGTCCCCGACGCGGAACGCGCAGCGCTCGCCGACGCCGGCCCGGCCGAGGTTCTCGCGGGCCGCCTCGACCACGTGGGCGCGCTCCAGGAGGACGCCGTGCAGGCCGGGGTGTTCGGCGAGGATCCGGCCGAGGAGTTCGCCGTTGCCACCCGCGATGTCGACGACCGTGCCGCCGGAGGCGCTCCCGGCCGCCTCCCTGAGGGCCGGGTGGAGCGGGACCGGGTCGAACATCCGGGCCCCCGCGGCCATGGACCGGTCGAAGAGCGGGGCGAGTTCGGGGTCCTGGGCGAAGTGGTCGAAGTGGTTGGTGCCGAAGACGTGGTCGAAGGCGACCTCGCCGGTGCGCACGGTGTGGTCGAGCCCGGCGAAGGACTCGTAGAACGGGCCTCCGTACATCAGGGCGAGCGGACGCATCGACCCGTCCGCGTCGGTGCGCAGCAGGGCGCCCTGCTCGGTGAGGCGGAAGCCGTCGGCGCCCTCGCGCACCAGGCCGAGCATCGTGAGGTAGCGCAGCAGGGTGGCCAGGTTGCGCGGCACCAGGCCGGTGCCGAGCGCCAGTTCGTCGGCGTGGGTGCCCTTGGTGGTGTCCATCGCGTCGGGCACGCCGAGCCGGGCGAACGCGGCGACGGCCTGGGTGGTCCACGCCCCGGTCATCAGGCGCAGCAGCGTTTCTGCAGGCTGCTGGCGGCGGTGTGCGGCGAGGTGGTCGGCCAGGGCGTCGCGGTGGTCGCCGGGGACGTACAGCTCCACGCGCCGGTAGTCGGAGCGGGCGGAGTCGTGGACGGCGAAGTAGAAGACGGTGCCGTTCTCGTGCGGGTTGTAGCCGCCGCCGTCGGGGGCGGCGCCGTACCGGACGAAGGCGGTGCACAGGCCGCGCAGGGCCAGCGGGTCGGGGCGTACGACCTCGAAGGCGACGTGCGCCTCGTGCTGGCGCTCCCGCTCGTGCGCGGCGAGGGCTTCGAGGTCGGCACCGGACGGACCGCTGACGGCGAACACCTCCACCGCGCACGGCGTGCCGTCGGCGCCGGTGACGCGGGGCCGCAGGATGCGGACGTCGAGTTCGGCGGCGCGCAGCCGGTGGCGCAGCGCGAGGCGTTCGCGTACGACGACGCTGGGCTGCGGCGGCACGTCGGTGACGAGTCCGCACTCGTCGAGCAGGGCGTGCAGCGCGGGCTCGTCCGCGGGGAAGACGAGGAGCGCGGCGTGCGCGAACCGGCAGTGCTCCGCGACGGACCGCAGTTCGGGCCCCGCGAGTCCGGGCAGCAGCTGGCGGAGCAGGGTGGCGGTGTCCTGCTCCCTGACAAAGTCGACCGTGGCGCGCAGGGAACAGGCGTCGGTGGACAGCGTCTTCATCATCGCGTGGGGCCTCATTCGTGCATGTCGGTGCAGAGGGTGGGGTGCGAAGGGTGGGGCGGTGGAGACGTGCGGCGCCGGGGCACGCGGTCGCGGGGACCCGGCGCGGGGCGTGCGGGCACCGTCCGTTGGCGGAACGCACGGACGGGGCGGGGAGGGGAAGCGGGAGAGGGGACGGGGCACCCGTCCGGGATCGCCCGGCGGGTCAGACTCCTACGTAGTGTTCGGCGAACCAGTCCTGTTCGGCGCGGGAGTCGCGCAGTGAGGCGAGGTCGGCGCGCGGCCAGCCCCGGGGCGGTGCGGGGGCCGGGTCGCGGCCTTCGGGGCCGTGCAGCAGGTCGATCATCCAGCGGGAGAAGGCCTGGGCCCGGTGGATGTACGGCAGGCAGCGCTCGGAGTAGGTGTCCAGGCCGCGCGGGTCGGCGCGCAGGAGGTCGTCGGCCAGGGCGCCGGCGAGGAGTTCGGCCTCCAGGATCGCGAGGTTGGCGCCCTTGGCGGCGGACGGGCTGAGCAGGCTGGCCGCGTCGCCGGCGAGCAGCAGGGAGCCGTGGCGCAGCGGTTCCAGCAGGTCGGACTGGAGGTCGACGACGGTGCGCTGGATGACCGGGCCCCGGTGCAGGGGGCCGTACTTCTGGGCTCCCATCCGCAGGTCGAGTTCCTCCCAGATCCGTTCCTCGGACCAGGCGTCGGCGGGGGTGCCGCGCTCGCACTGGAGGTAGTAGCGGGTGGTGGTGGCGGTGCGGGCCATGTGGCCGGCGAAGCCGCGCGGGTGGACGGCGTACCCGACGGCGTCGAGGCTGGGCGGCGCCTCGACGAGCAGCCCGAGCCAGCTGACCTGGTGGTCGCGGTGCTGGTAGCGGGTGGTGGGCGGCAGCGCGGTACGGGCGGCGCCGTGGCGGCCGTCGCACCCGGCGACGTACCGTGCGCGCCACCGGGTGGTGGTGCCGTCGCCCTCGCGTACGGACACGGAGGGGCGTTCGCCGTCGGCGTCGTGGACGGCGAGGGCCTCGGCGCCGAACCGCACCTGTCCGCCGGAGTCGAGGAACTGCGCCAACAGGTCGGTGACCAGGTGCTGCTGAGGGTAGACGGTGTGCTGTTCGCCGAGGCCGAGCCCGCTGTAGTCGAGCCGGAAGCGGCCCTCCTCGGTGCGGAACTCGCAGGTGTGGTGGGTGTGCCCGCGCTCGTGGAGCCCGGCGGACAGCCCGTGCCGGTCGAGGACGCGTACGGAGTTGGCGGCGAGGAACCCGGCCCGGGCGCGGGTCTGCACGTGCTCGCGGTCGGCGCGCTCCAGGACGACGCAGTCGACGCCGTCGCGCCGCAGGAGGTTGGCCAGCACGAGTCCGGCGGGCCCCGCTCCGAGGATCACCACGTCGGCCGTCCGCTCGTCCATCCCGCGCTCCTCGCTCTCCCCGCTCATCCCTTGTGTCACGGGAGCAGACTCTAGACGGCAGAAAGCGCGTTCCATTCCCCATGTAACCCGAACGCACGCAGGGCGAGTTGGGACCGCGTACGACCCGTTCGAGAGAACGCGGCTGGCAGGGCGCTGATCTGCGGCACCCTCCTTGCCGATCATCGAAAACATGATCGTGTTCACGGAAGGGTGGACGCCCGTGTTGACGCCCCGGCGGGTACGGGGGCGGTGGGCCCCTTCGACTGTCAGACGATGGGTAAACGTTTCGACAGTTCACGGCGCATCACGACGCAACAAGATCGGAATTGTCACTCTGCGACCACGGGGGCGGCGGAGCACGGGACCCGGGGTCAGCGGGGCCTGGGCCCCGGGGACCCGCACCTCCGGACTGCTGGTCCACGTGGGCCCGGAGAGCGGCATCAGTGTGAAAGCCGTCGGTCGCCTCAGTCACGAACCGCTCACCGCGTGGGAGCGCGCCGGTAGCCCCACCCCTCCCCTACGAAAGGTGCCGGAGCACACGGACCACGACTGCGCCGCGCGCCACCCCGGCTCAGGTGGTGCGGTCGGCGAGGAGCAGGGCGAGAGGCCCGGCGGGGAGGAGGAACCGGCCCTGGTCGGCGGCGGCGAGGGCATCGCCCATGGACCACCAGGACAGCTTGAAGTCCTGCTCGGTCGGGGTGAGTTCCTGTGGTCCCAGGGTGAGGTCCTGGGCCTCGTAGAGGTGGATGCGGGCGGTGGATTCCAACGTGATCGCGTAGGCGCCCAGGCGCCGCCAGCGCGCGGCCGTGATCCCGGCCTCCTCGCGCAGCTCACGCTCTGCACACTCCTGCGGGCTCTCGTCGTCCTCGCGGCGTCCGCCGGGCAGGAACAGGAACTCGCCGTCGTGACGGGGGAAGTAGGCGCTCAGCAGCGCGATCTGGCCATCGTGATCGCGGGCCACCACCACGGCTGCGTCGCGGGCCGGGCCTCGCCCGCGCTGGGCGTTCGGATCGGTCATGACGCGCGAGCGTAGCGGCGGCGGCTACCGCAGCCAGACCGCGTAGGGCACGTTCATCACAACGGGGTGGGCGATTCCTCTGCCGTGGAACCCGTCGTCGCCGTAGGCGTCTCCGTGGTCGGCGCACAGGATGATCAGCCAGGGTCGCCCGGTGTCGAGCGAGGTGATCAGCCTCGATCGGCGGGCGTCGTGGCCCGGCACCCCGGCGCCGGACCCCCGCGGGCTCCCGTCCGCCCTCAGCGGGGAAGCCCGGCCGAGTCGACGAGGCGTAGAAGGGACCCAGGCCGCTGGACGCGCGCGTGCCGCCGCCGACGTGGAGCCGCGCCGCCCGGGGCCCGATCGACGTCCGCACGCCACGCGTCGAGACGCTCACCCTGAGCCCGGGTAGGCCCACCCGGAAGCCGAAGCCCGCCGTCAGCCCTTCTTCCAGCGGTTCCTGCCGTCCTTGGCGGGGCCGCAGACCATCGGCGTGCCCTTCTTCGTGAAGCCGGGCACGCCCGGGGTGTCGCAGAAGGAGCCGGGGTGGACGACACCGGCCGAGCCACCGCCGGACTCCTCCGGTCAAACCGGGCCGACCGGTGCCGCCGGGCCACGGCAGCCGACAACCGTTCAGACCGGGTCGCCCCGGCCCCAGTTCAGCGCCCGGGCCCGCGCCCGGGCCCGGGACCTGGTGGCGCACTTCACAGCCCGCGCGGACCGTCCGGCCCCTGCCTCACCCCCCGACCAGCCCCGCCACGTACTCCCCCGGCTCCCGTGCCGTGGCGTCCAGTTCCAGGCAGTGGCCCATCGCGTGGGCCGCGTCCGTCGTGTCGCCGAGGAGCGCGTGGCACTGGGCCGCCCGGTACCAGCCCATCGCGCCCGCACCCGTGCCGAGCCGGCCCGCGTGGGCGTAGAGGTGGGCCGCGCGGCGCAGGTCGCCCGTGCGGGCGTGCGCGTCGCCCGCAGTGAGCAGGGCCTCGACGCAGTCCGGGTCCAGGGCGAGCAGGGCGTCGGCGAGTTCCAGGGCGGCGGACGGCGTGGTGCGGATGCGCAGTTCCAGGAGGTAGCGCGCGTTCTCCGCCACGAGCAGCGCCGTCTCCTCGTCCTGCTCCGCCGCCGGGGCGCACAGCGCTTCGTGGTGTTCCCGCGCCCGTGCCAGGTCGTGGGTGTCCCGGGGGTGCAGGAGGGCCGCCGCGCGGTGGAACCTGCTCAGCCCCAGGTGCGCGTCCCAGGTGTCCGGCGCCAGGCCCGCCGCCAGGGCGCGGCCCCGCGTCAGGTACGTCTCCGCCCGCGCCGCGTCCCCGCCCCGCAGCGAGTGGCCGATGCCCTGGAAGCAGGCGGCGAGGGCCAGCGAGCGGTCGGGGGTGGTGGTCGACAGGGTGTCGAGCAGGGCGAGCGCGCCCGGCAGGTGGCCCGGGGTGCGGGCGTGCACCCGGGCGACCTCGTACGCGTACCGGTCGTGGTCGGGGTCGCCGGTGGGGCGTACCGCTCCGGCCAGGCCGATCGCGTAGTGGCAGTAGGTGAGCTGGGCCAGGTGGAACAGGAGCAGGGCGCGGCTGGGGGGCGCCAGGTCCGCGAAGTCCTCCGCCGTGTCGACGAGGTTCTGCCAGTGCGGGGTGCGCAGGTGCGGGGCGAGGCCGGCCGGGGTGCGGCAGTCGTAGGCGTCGAGGCCCGCGTGCCGCAGCACCTGGTGGCGCTGGCCCGGCACGCCGATGCGGGAGAAGCGCGAGGGCCGGTGCGCCGCGCGCGGTTCGGCCAGCCTGGCCGCCACCAGCGGGATCGCCCGCAGCCGCAGCGGGCTGTGCGGGCTGGGCAGCAGGTCGATGAGCGGGCGCCAGAAGGGGGTGAGGCGGTTGGCCCCGATGCCGGGCAGTCCGGTGCGCCGGGGCAGGGCGCCCCGGGGGTCGGTGCGGGTGTAGGCGGGGCGGACCGGCAGCGGCGCGGGGGCCGGGGCGGGTGCGGCCGGTGCCTTCGGCGCGTTCACCGGGCCTCCCCCGGCAGCGGCGCCGCCGTCGCGTACCCGCCGTTGTGGTGGATCAGCGGCTGGTGGCCCGGGAGCGGCGCCGCGTCCTGGAGGGCGCCGACGACCTGGAGGTGGTCGCCGACGCGCTGGCGCAGCACGGTGCGCGCGGTGAGCCGGCCCACGCCCCGCAGCAGCGGCACGCCCTCGGGGGACGGCGTCCAGTCGACGCCGTGGAAGCGCAGGGCGGCCCGCGCCGCGAACCGCGCGGCGAGGTCCGCGTCCCCGGCGCCGAGCAGGTGCACGGCGAAGTGGTCGGCGCGGGCGACGGCCGCCGCCGTGGAGGCGGTGAGGCCGACGAAGAACGTCACCAGGGCGGGTTCCAGCGACACCGACGTGAACGAGGTCGCGGTGAAGCCGGCCGGGCCCGGCACCGTGATGACGGTGACCCCGGCCGCGTGCTCCCGCAGCGCCCGGCGCAGTTGCTCCCCGGCCGCGGGCGCCTCCCCGTCGGCGGGCGCCGGGACGGGCCCGGGGCCCGCGCCCCGGACCGCGCCCCCCGGGCCGGTCTGCCGGGCCGTCGCGGCCCTCAGTGCGGCGGCCACGGCGTCACGCGTTCTTGCGGTGGGCCGCGATCACGAGCCCGGACGCCCAGTCCACCAGCGTCGGGACCAGGTGCGGCTCCTGCATGATCTCCTTGCGGAACAGCTCCACGCGCGGCGGGTGCGAGGCGTCCCAGCTGTCCTGGGGCAGCAGGTCGTCGGCGACGACCAGCGCGCCGTCCGCGAGGTGCGCGAACAGGGTGTCGCGGCGCTCGAACTTGGTGACCGTGGTGTCGATGAACGCGAAGTCGAAGTCCGGCCCGTCGTAGGCGGTCAGCCACTCGGTCGCGTCGGCGACCACGACCTCGGCGCGCGGGTCGTCGGCGACGACGTGCGCGAGCACCCGGGCGAAGTTCTCGTGCTTCTCGATGGTGGTGAGCCGGGCGGCGGCGTCCATGCCGTCGAGCAGCCAGCCCGCGCCGACGCCGACGCCGCCGCCGACCTCGATGACCCGGCCGCCGGGCTTGGTGGCGACGAGGCTGCGCAGCAGGGCGCCCACCCGGGGCTCGCTGGACATCTTGAACCGGCCGCGGTCGGCGATCGCCTGGGCCTTGGTGACGCGCGCCGGGACGGAGAGGGGCAGATCGCTCATGTCAGTTCCTCACTGGGAGATCCGGAGATGCGGGATGGGTCAGGTGGTGGTGACGGGTGCGGGCCGCGTCAGCCTGCGCGCCGCCGCCTCGGTGCCGACGGCGCGCGCCGCCCAGTAGGCGAGGACGCCGAGGAACGCGCCGGTCAGGCCGAGCCCGGCGGTGTCGGCGAGCAGCCAGCCGACCGGGAGCTGCACGGCCACGGCGGCGGCCAGGTTGGTGTACATCTCCACGCGGGTGTGGCCGAGCGCGCGGATCAGGCTGACGTTGCCGAGGGTCCAGGCCATCAGGGGTACGCAGACGCCGATCAGGACGATCGCCTCGGCGGCCGCGTCGACGACCGGCGCGAAGGAGGTGAACAGTCCGGCGGTGAGCCGGGGCAGGAGCGCGAGGGCGAGGCCGATGACGACGCCGGGGGCGAGGAGCACGTACTGCCCCTGCCGCCACAGGACGCGTGCGGCGCCCCGCTCCCCCGCGCCCAGGGACCGTCCGATCAGCAGGCGCTGGGCGGCGGCGAAGGCGGTGCCGACGCCGAAGACCAGGACCATCAGCTCGAAGGCGATCCGGCCGCCGCCGAGGGCGGCGGTGCCGATGCCGCCCATCATCGCGAAGAAGACGGCCATGCTGGCGTAGTCGAGGCCGGAGGAGACCAGGGCGGGCCAGGCCAGGCGCGGTACGGACGTCTCGAAGTCGACCGGGTCGAGGCCCTCGGCCGCCGGTCCCGCCATCTTCGCGCGCAGGCCGGAGCGGCGGGCGAGGACGAGGAGCACGGCGACGCCGGCGAGCCAGGCGAGGGTGGTGGCCAGCCCGTTGCCGAAGGCGCCCCAGCGGGGGAAGGGTCCGACGCCGTGGATGAGGAGCACGTCCAGGAGCAGGTTGACGACGTTGACGACGACGCCCGCCACGGCCGCGTACCGGGTCTTCTTGTACGCGTTGAAGCTGGCCGCGAGCAGGGTGAACGGCACGAGCAGCAGCAGGGTCGGGGCCCGTGCGACCAGGTACTGGGCGCCGATGGCCGGGAGCTGGGGGTCTCCCCCGGCCACCAGGCCGGTCAGCCACCGGCCGCCCGCCATGCACAGCACGGTCAGCGCCAGCGCGAGGACCCCGCAGTAGCGCGCCGAGGCGGCGAGGGCGCGGCGCAGGCCGGGCGGGTCCTGGCGGCCCGCGAAGCGGGGGGCCAGGATCTGGTAGCCGATCACGGACGCGAGCACCAGGTTGGCGAACACGTCGAAGATCGCGGCGGTGCCGGAGACGGCGGCGAGTTCGGGCGCCCCGTACCGCCCCATCATGGCGGTGTCGACGATGCCGGAGGCGGTCGAGGACAGCGCGCCGAGCAGCAGCGGCAGCCCCAGCGCGACGATCTGGCGCGCGGCGGAGCGGGTCTCCTGGTCGGGCGCGGCGGCCTGGGCGGTGGCCGGGTCGGCGGTCGTCATGTCAGGCGGCCCTCACGGGAGCGGAAGCGGCCCGGGCGGCAGTCGAACCGGCCTCCAGCGAGCGGGAGTTGGCCGCCTCCAGGTAGGCGCGCGGCTCGACCGCCGTGGCGTCCAGCTCCAGGCAGCGGCCCATGGCGTGCAGGGCGCCGCTGACGTCGCCGATCCGGTCGTGGCACTGGGCGGCCCGGTACCAGCCGATCGCGCCCGCGCCGGTGGCGAGCCGTCCGGCGCGGGTGTACCACTCGGCGGCGGTCGCGTGGTCGCCCGCGGTGGCGTGGCCGTCGCCGACGATGAGGAGGGCCTCGACGCAGTTGGGGTCCATCGCGTAGAGGGCCTCGCTCAGTTCGCGCAGCCGGTCGTTGCTCTCGTCGCCGCGGGCCCGGGCGGCGGCCTTGATCTGGGACTCCAGGATGATCCGCCGGTTCTCGTCGGCGACCAGCCGGTCGGTGCCGGTGGGTCCGGCGGCGTACAGCGCGTCGCTGTGGACCAGCGCGGCGTCGACCTCGGCGCGCATCGCGTCGGGGCGGCGCTGGGCGAGCCGCAGCAGGGCGAGCGCCCGGTGGTAGCGGCTGCGTACGAGATGGGTGTGCCAGTCGTCGCCGAGCGCACGGCCGCCCGCCGCGCCCGGGCCGGTGATCCGCTCGCCGTGCCGCTCGAACCCGACGGCCCTCTCGGTGCCCGCGCCGCTGCGGATGGAGTGGCCGATGCCCTGCGAGCAGGCGGCCAGGGCGAGGCGCGGGTCGGGCGTGGTGGCGGCGAGCGCGTCGAAGGCGTCCAGCGCGCGCGGGGCGCGGCCGGGCACCCGGGCGGTGACGCGCGCGGCCTCGTACACGTAACGGTCGTGCGCCTCCTCGCCGTTGGGAACCAGCTCGCCCGCGAGGTCACTGGCGTGGGCGCAGAAGGAGAGCTGGGCGAGCTGGAAGATGACCAGGGCGCGGGTCGCGTCGTCGAGGTCGGCGAAGTGCCCGGTCAGTTCGACCAGCCGGGTCCACTGCGGGGTGCGCAGCTCCTCGGCGAGTCCGGCCGGGGTCGTGCACTCGTACGCGTCGAGTCCGGCGTGCCGGACCACCTGGGCGCGCAGCCCGGGCACCCCGATGATGGCGAACCAGCAGGTGGGGCGGGGCGCGGGCGCGGCGAGCCACTGGGAGAGGGTGCGCACGCCCTGGAGGCGCAGCGGCGCGTGGTCGCTGTGGGTCATGTCGATGAGGGGCCGCCAGAAGACGCCGAGCCTGCTGTGCGCGAGGCCGGGCAGTCCGGTGACGTGCGGGAAGTGGCCGCGCGGGTCGGTGCGGGTGTACCGGCGCCGGATCGGCGGGCCCTCGGTGCGCGGGGCCCTGCTGGTGCGCTCAGCGCGGGGGCTGTCGGCGGACAAGGTGGGCCTCCAGGAAGGTCTCGGTCTCGGTGAACAGGACGTGCCGGTTGGCGTTGGCGACGACGTGGTGGCCCTCGTCCTCGAAGCGCAGGTAGCGCACCGGCGCCGGGGCGGAGGCGGTGGCGTGCTCGACGAAGCGGTCGACGGTGGCGACGGGGACCCGGGGGTCCCGGGCGCCGTGCGCGATCAGCAGCGGGGCCCGGTCGGCGCCGGCGGTGTGCAGGGGCGAGCGGCGCCGCAGTTCGCGCGGGCCGACGGCGGGCGGAGTGCCGGGCCCGAGGATCTGGCGGCGCAACTGGGCGGCGAGCGGCCCCCAGTAGCGCGGCGGGGCCTCGGCGAACTCCACCAGGTCGCACGGCGGGCTGACCGCGATCGCGCAGCGCACCAGGTCGGGGCGGGTGCAGGCGGCGAGCAGCGCGGCGTAGCCGCCGTAGGAGCCGCCGAAGAAGGCGATGCGGCCGGGGTCGGCGACGCCCGTGTCGACCGCGGCGGCCACGGCGTCGTACAGGTCCTGCTGCATGCGCGCGCCCCACTCGCCGTTCCCGGCGAGCCGGAAGGCGGTGCCGAAGCCGCGCGAGCCGCGGTAGTTGACGTGCAGGGAGGCGTAGCCGAGGGCGGCGAGGTACTGGGCCTCGGCGTGGAAGCGCCAGTAGTCGCGTCCGGACGGGCCGCCGTGGACGATGACGACGGTGGGCGCGGGGCCCGTGCCGCCGAGGGGACGCATGGCGTAACCGGTGACCGGCTGCCCGTCGCTCGCGGTGAAGGCGAAGTCCTCCAGGAGGGCGAGGGGGCGGCCGGTGAGGCCGGGGCGGTTGACGAAGAGGGGGCGTGAGGAGGTGGGCCAGGTGGTGGGGGCGGGGCTCGCGTCGCGGCTTGCGTCCGATGTGCCGCCCGGGGGCGCGCCGGGGCTCGTGCCAGGGCTCGCGTCCGGTGTGGCCTCCGGCGTGCCGTCCGGGCCGCCGTCCGGGGTGAACAGCTCGTAGTGGATGGGCCCGTCCGTCCGTACGCGTACCGTCAGCCAGGCCCTGTCGTCGGCGCTGCGGTCGATGACGACGGCGGCGTCCTCCCCCTCGGCGGCCAGCCGGGCGACGGCGGCGCGGCGGGCGGGTGCCATGGCGGGCAGCGGGTGCAGTGCGATCCGGCGCCCCATGACGGCGCACAGGTCGGGCCGACCGGTGAGCGGGTCGAACCAGACGCCCTGCCCGGCGATCGGGTAGCTCTCGACGTCGAGTTCGGGGTGGGCGAACTCGACGGTGACGCGTCCGCTCGCGCAGTCCAGCGCGATCAGCCGCCGCGTCCCTGCGCCGAGTCCGGCCAGGACGTACAGCGTGGTGCCCTCGGCGTCGAAGCCCTCGACGGACAGTCCGGGCGCGTCGTCGGGGTCGAGCGTGAGCAGCGGCCGTGCCGAGTCGGCGCCCGGCCCGGCGAACAGGCGCGCGGAGCCGTCGCGCAGGAGCTGGATGCCGCCGCGGGCGTTGAGGTCCCGGTCGACGAGCCAGCGGTGGAACGCGCTGGAGTGGGCCAGCAGCCGGGGCGCGGGGCGCGCCTCGGACAGGTCGGCGCGGTAGAGCTCGGGGCGCCGGGTGGCCGGGTTGTGCAGGCTGTACGCGACGTGCGCGCCGTCCCGGCCGGTCCACACCTCGCGTACGGGTCCCGGCGCGGGGAGTTCGACGCGGTCCCCGTTGTCCGCGCGCACGGCGGCGATCCGCCACTGCTCGCTGCCGCGGGGCGCGTACCGGTAGAGCACGAACCGCCCATCGGCGCTCCAGCGCGGGTCGGCGAGGGTGGCGCCGGGGTGGGCCGACAGGCGCCGGGGGCCGGCGCCGACCGCGTGCAGCCACAGCTCGGGGCCGTCGTCGGCGGTGCGGAGGTAGGCGACGGAGGCTCCGTCGGGGGCGAGCTTCGGGGAGATGTGGCGCTCGGCGGCGAGGAGTTCGCGGCGGAGCTCGTGACGGTCCTCGTGACGTACTTCGTGACGGACGGTGTCGGCGGTGGCCGCGGTGGACGACACGGGCCGGGCCGCGGGTGGTGTGGTCGCCGCCATCACGGGGTTCCCGGGTCGTCCGTCGGCGGCACGTGGGTGACCGTGGTGCCGTTGAAGTCGATGCCGCGCAGCCCGAGCGAGCCGCCCATGGTGAGCGTGTACACGCAGGCGTACCGGCGGTCGTCGAGCTCGTGCAGGTCCAGGTACGGCCGGTCCTTCTGGGCCGGGGTGACCAGGGTGCCCAGGCCGTAGGAGCCGCCCAGGACGACGAGTTCCTGGCCGATCGCGCCCGCCTCCATCCACAGCCGCCGCAGTCCGTGCTCGTGGCGGTAGCGCCACTGGTAGCGCGGGTAGTCGGCGACGAGGCCGAGCGTCCAGGCGGCGGTGACGGGCGAGTGCATGCCCTGGAGCACGTCGGTCATGGCGGCGCGGTGGTCGCCGGGGCGGATGGCGCGCAGTTCGTGGCGTCCGATGTCGTAGCGGTACGTGCCGGGGTCGAGGCCCTCCACTCCGTACGCGCACAGGTGGAAGTCCCAGGCGGAGCCGTAGCTGTCCAGGTAGGAGAGCGGCTCCTCGGCGGTGGTGCGGGCGCGGCGGGCACGGACGTCGGCCAGGCCGTGCCACAGCAGGCCGGAGAGGACGTCGAGGGCCACCGGCTTCGGGGTGTACGCGCGACCGCTGCGGCGACGGGCCAGCAGCGCGGACAGGGGCTGCGCGCCCGGCGGCCGGGGTGCGCCGAGGGCGACGACGGGGCCGTCGGGGAGCTGTTCGGCGGGCGGTTCGCCGTCGGTGGCGAGGTAGTGCTCGAGGGTGCGGGTGCGGATGCGGTCGCCGGGGTCGTCGGTGTCGGCGTAGCTCCACCGGCGGGAGGCGACGTACGCCTGGTCGGAGGGGTGCCAGCCGCGCCGCTGCCAGTGCCGCCAGCCCTCGGTGAGGTGGTCGCGGTCGGCGCCGGGGGCGGCGTCGCCGTCGGGCGGGAGGGGCGCGGTGCCGTGGGCCAGGATGTGCTCGGCGAGGGCTTCGGGGCGCCAGCGGAAGCGGCGTCCGGTGACCGTGTCGGTGAGCTCGACGGAGGCGCTGTCGGGGTCGACCGAGGGGCGGATGGCGTGCCCGGCGGGCCAGTGCGGGGAGGGCGCGGGTGCGGCCGGTGCCCGGGTGGCGTCCTGCTCGGTGGGGGACGTGGTCATCGGGCTCCTCCGGTACGGGTCGTGGCGGCACCGGTGGCGGCCGTACCGGCTGCGCCGGTGGCGGCCCCCAGGGCGGCCGGGATGCGCAGTTCGGCGTCCTGCTGCCCGTCGGCGAGGGCGACGGTCAGCTGGTAGCCCTCGGCGAGCCCGTCGACGCCGAGCGCGTCCTCGATCTCGCGGGCCGCGTCGCAGTAGAAGATCGCGGCGGTCAGGCCGAGCGAGCGGGCGGCGATGCGGGTGGTCGCGGCGAGGTGCCCGGCGTCCATGTGGACGGTGCGGTAGGTGCGCGGCTCGCGGTAGCGGTACATGTTGCGCTCGAAGACGGTGGTCAGCACGACCAGGGCCTTCGCGTCCAGCGGGAAGCGGCCGAGGGTGTTGGGGAACAGCCCGGCCACCGAGGCGTCGTCGGTCGGCGGCCCTTCGACGCGGCGCAGGCTGAACGGCAGCATCGTGACGTGGTACCAGCCGGGTTCGAGCCCGGGGACGTCGCGCACGACCACGTACGCCTCGGAGGGGTGCCGGCCGCCGCCGGACGGGCTGCTGCGGCGCAGCAGCGGGGCGGAGTCGGTCCTGGGGATGATGCGCCCGGTCATGCCGAAGGCGGCGGCGACGACCTTCTCCAGCGCGTCCCGGTCCACGGGGGCGGCGTCGGTGCGCCCGGCCCAGACGTCGTGGGCGGTGGCGGGGATCAGGTCGGCGGTGAGCGCGGGCAGTTCGGTGCCGGGGCGGTCGGCGTAGTCGAGCTTGTAGCGGTCGGTGTCGGGCTCGTACGACTGGTAGTCGCGCATCCGGTCGCGGTCGGCGAGGATCCCGATGGCCTCGGAGTAGTCGACGCAGGGGTAGTCGAAGCACAGGGTGTGGTACTCGGCGGCCTCGTGCCAGCCGTACCGGCTCCAGTCGCGGCGCACGTCGGTGAGCCAGCCGAGCTCGGGGTCGGCGGCAGCCTCGGCGCTGTCCACGAGCAGTTCGCGCTCGCGCAGCGTGCCGATCAGCTCCAGCCAGTGCGCGACGGGGCGGGTCAGCGCCCGGCTGCCGGCCAGGAGTTCGGCGAGCTCCTCCGGTTCGGCGGGGCGGGCGGCGGCGACCAGGGCGGCGACGGCCGTGCGGGACATCCGGTAGCGGCGGCGGCGCAGCAGGTGCTCCACCAGCCAGTGGTCGCCGGTCACGGCCGAGGGAGGAGTGATCCTGACCGCTGGGTTGAGTCGTACTGTCATGGTTCTCTGCCTCTCCTCGGGCTCCGCGGGCCGCCGCCCGGCCTCCCAAGGGGACGGAGACCGGGCGGCGTTGCGTGCCGTGCCTTCAGTGCCGGGCGGTGACTCAGTAGGCCGAGCCCTGCAGGAGCATGACCTCGTACGCGTCGGTCTCTTCGATCATGTCGACCTCGACGGCCTCGACGACGAGCTCGGCGGCGGTGGTGTTCTCACCCATGGTTTTCTCCTTCAGGAGTTTCCGTGGAGTTTCACGGAGGTTTCTTCCTCCCGGGCTTTCCCCGGCTGACGACAACTCTGCCGGAGTTCCTCAGGAGTTCCCATGGAAAGGGGCGGAAGGGAAGCCAGGAGGGGGCTTTTGGGCAGCGCTCGGGGAAGTACGCAGATCAGCGCATGCGAAAAGGGCCCGGAGCATGGACGGCGGAATCCGTCCGGGCCCCGGGCCCTTGTTCTTCGTGGTACTCGACTGACGGGTGGAAATGATCAGAGCAGGCCGGCGCGGAGCGCGCTGGACACCGCGTGCGTACGATTGCGCAGCGACTGCCGGACCATCATGGAATTGATGATGTTCTTGATGGTGCGCTCCGAATAGCGGAGGCGGTCCGCGATCTCCGCGGTGCCCGCACCGTCGGCGAGCATCCGCAGGACCTCGATGTCCCGCTGGGTGAAGCCGTGCCCGGACACCGACTCGGTGCGGACCCGTCTGAGGTGGGCGGCCAGCGCGCGCATCGCGGCGCCGGGCAGGACGGACTCCGTACGGCACGCGGTGATCGCCGTGACGATCCGCCGGTAGCCGGCGTCGGGCCGCAGCAGCAGGCTGCTCAGGCCCCACTCGACGGCGCGCAGCAGCTGCGACTCGGTGATCGACTCGGCCACCAGGACCACTCTGACCTGCGGGTTGTGATTCACGGTCAGGGCCGCGCGCAGACACATCAGGGTGGCTTCGGTGACCCGTCCCGCCAGGACGAGGAGCACGTCCGCGGCGGCCTGTTCACGCGGGTCGCCGACGACGCGGACCTCGTCGAGGGCGGCCAGGTAGGCCTGGGCGCCCTCCTTGACGAGGTCGTCGTCGGAGTGCACCGAGACGAGCGGGGCGCCGGCCGGCGCGCTCCGCGGGGCCGGGCCGCCGTCAGCGGCACCGGGGGGCTGTACGGAATTCTGCGTACCGTCGCGCCGAGGCACGGAATTCGACGTACCGCCGCTTGCTGTAACGCTGTTTTGCGCCACGGCGTTCTGTATTCCATTGCTGGGAACGCCGCCGTTCCGGACTTTCCGTGGTGCTCTGATCACGGTGTTGTCCACGTGCTTCACGAAAGTATCCCCCTTCGGTCAGCGATGATCGGTCAGTTCCCCCAGGTGACGTCCGCCGTGTCACCGTGGCCGGAATTCCCGGCGGTGGTGGTCTGGTTCGGGACGGGCCCGTCCGCCCACTGCGTCCGGCCGTCACTTCCCGTCATCTGGGAGCTGATGCCCGCCGCGGTGCCCAGGGCGAGGAGAGTGGCGGCGATGACGGATGTGGTGGTACGGACGAAACGGGAAACGTTCACGGTTCTTCCTTCCTGCATTTCACCGGGAGCCGGTGGGACTCCCGACTTCGGTTTCCATGATGCTGAGCCCTCAGAAAGGGTGGAAGAGGTTCTCGGTGGACGGATCATGCACTGACCTAAGCCGTCCAGCACCGTTGGGCACACGCGTTTCCCCTTCGAACGCGAGTACCGGCGCGATCCGGCACAGGGTCAGTACGAAACCGGCCAGTTCGTCGTGCTCGGCCAGTGCCCTGCGGCACACCCCCTCGGCCACGCGCTCGGCCTCCACGGCCCCGGGGCCGGCCAGGAACAGGCCCACGACCGGCCCGTTCTCGGCGTCGGAGTGGACCGCGACGTGCTCGACCCCGTCCTCCTCCCGGGCACTCCGGCCGATCAACTGGGCCGCGTTCGTTGGCAACAACTCGCCTTCGGGGCAACGGATTCGGACATGTACGAGACGCATGCCCTCATCGTCGTATCCATCCGGCCCGGAACGCCCTCTCTCACAGGGGACGCATTAGGCCAGTGCAGGAACCGGCCTCGGGACCGGGTGCCTTCCGGGCCCGCGTCACCGCACGCTCGACGCACGGCTTCACCGCACGGCGCTCGACGCACGACGGACCACGCACCACGCACCACGCTCAGCGCACGACGCACGGCGCACGACAGGGGGAGGATCCCGATGCTGCAGGAGTTGGGACTCGACGAGACCGACGAACGGGTCTACCGGGCGATGCTGGAGCACCCCGGCGACGGGGTCGCCGCGCTCGTCGCCCGGCTCGGCCTGTCCGAGAGCGCTCTCCGCGCCTGTCTCGACCGGCTGAGCGCGCTGGCGCTCGTGCTGCCCGCGAAGTACCAGGAGGTGGGCTTCCGCGCGGTGAGCCCGGAGATCGCGATGGAGGTGCTGCTCTCCCGCCAGCAGGCCGAACTCGCCGCGCACCAGCAGCGCGTGGAGGCCTCCAGGGCCGCGGCGGCCCGGCTGGTGGCCGAGTACTCGGCGCCGCGGGGGCGCGTCGAGGACGGCGGCTCGGAGTTGCTGCTCGGCGTGGGGGCCATCCGGGACCGGCTGAGCGACCTGGCGGCGTCGGTCCAGCACGAGATCATGACGTTCGCCCCGGGCGGCGCGCACACCGAGGAGGACCTGCACGCCAGCCGGGAGCCCAACGCGGCGATGCTGCGGCGGGGCGTGGCGATGCGCACGGTCTACCTGGACAGCGTCCGCAACCACCAGCCGACCCTGCGCCACGTGGACTGGCTGCACCAGCACGGCGGCCAGGTCCGCACCGCGCCCGTCCTGCCGATCCGCATGATCATCGCCGACCGCCGGGTCGCGGTGCTCCCGGTCGACCCCGCGGAGGCGGCGGCCGGCGCGGTGCTCCAGGAGGGCCCCGGCACGGTGACCGCGCTGTGCGCCCTGTTCGAGAACGTGTGGGCGGCGGCGGCCCCGCTCGGCGCCGCGCAGACCCGCGACGCGCGCGGTCTGTCGCCCCAGCACGCGGAGACGCTGCGGCTGCTCGCGCAGGGGCTGACGGACGAGGCGATCGCGAAGCGCCTGGGGGTCTCTCCGCGTACGGCCCGCAGGATCGCGGCGGAGCTGCTGAGCAGTCTGGGGGCCCGCAGCCGCTTCGAGGCGGGGGTGCACGCGGTGCAGCGCGGGTGGCTGCCGGGGGCGCCGTGAAGGGTGCGCCGAGCGGGGGAACGCGACCGCTCTTCCGGTCGTGGATCACTGCTCCTACGATGCGTGTACGCAGCACTCGGGCGGGGGCCCGACGGCGGCGCGAAGGGGGAACCGGGCAGCGGCGTACGGATGTCGTTGTCAGCGGTCGAACACGCCCGGACCAGGGCGCGCACGGGGACGCGGGACTCAACCGGCCACGCGGGACACCACAGGGGGACGCATTGACCAGGGGCACGGGCACGACGCACGGACGCATACGCCGCACGACGGCGGCGGCGATGGCGGGGACGGTGGGCACGGCGACGCTGGCGACGGTGATGCTGGCGGGCGCGGCACCGGCCACGGCCCGACCGGCCACGGCGCACGCGACGTCCACGGCGAACTCACCGGGGACGACCGGTACCACCGGCGGGGACGTGCTCGCGCGGCCGGGCACGCACGCGGCGGCGGGCGGGCCCGCGCTGCCCGCCACGCTCTCGGCGCGGGCCTGGATCGTGGCGGACGCGGACAGCGGGGAGGTGCTCGCGGCGCACGACGCGCACCGGCCGCTGCCGCCCGCGAGCACGCTCAAGATGCTGTTCGCCGACGCCGTGCTCCCGGCGCTGCCCGCGACGGCGGCGCACAAGGTCAGCGACGCCGAACTGGCCCAAGTCGGCGCGGGGAGCAGTCTGGTGGGCATCGTGCCGGGCCAGACGTACACGGTCGCGGACCTGTGGCGCGGCGTGTTCCTGGCGTCGGGCAACGACGCGGTGCACGTGCTGTGCGGCATGAACGGCGGCTGGGCGAAGACGGTCACCGACATGCAGGCGAAGGCGGCGCGGCTGGGGGCGAAGGACACGAAGGTGGTCAGCCCTGACGGGTACGACGCGCCGGGCCAGGTGTCGTCGGCGCACGACCTGGCGGTCTTCCTGCGCTCGGGCCTGAAGGACGCGGCGTTCGCGGGCTACACGGCCACGGCGACGACGCAGTTCCCGGGCGCACCGGCCACGAAGGGGAAGCCGTCGAAGCCATTCGCCGTGCAGAACACGAACCGGATGCTGGCGGGTACGCAGGGGGTGCCGCGCTACCCCGGACTGCTGGGCGGCAAGAACGGCTACACGACGAACGCGGGCAACACGCTCGCCGTGGCGGCCCGCAAGGGCGACCGCACGCTGGTGGTGGCGGTGATGAACCCGCAGAACGGCCAGCGCAACGAGGTCTACACGGAGGCGGCGTCGCTCCTGGACTGGGGCTTCGCGGCGAGCGCGGCGAAGGCCGCCCCGGTCGGCAAGCTGCCCCCGCGCGAGGGCGAGGCGTCCCGCGACGGCGCCGCGGGTCCGGACGCCTCCCGCGCCTCGGCGACGGCGGACGCCGGCACGGCGCTCTGGCCACTGGCGGTGGGCGGCGGCGTGGTCCTGCTGGCGGGCGCGGGCACGGCGGTGCTCCTGAACAGGCGCAGGAGGGTGCGGGAGCCGGGAACGGCCTCCTGAACGCGACCGGCGGTCCGCTCCCCCGGGCCGCTGTCACGCGCCCGCCCTGACAAATGTCACGGCGTACTCAGGACGCGCGGCCCTGCAGCTCAACTGCCCTTCTCCGAGAAGCTCTTCACGTCAGCCGAACGGCGAGCACAGCGACGGAAGAGCAACGGAGGAGCGTCCCATGAACAGCAGCAGCCGCACCCGCAACCCCCTGCTCCAGAGCCTCATGCCCCTCATCCTGGACGCCGGTGTCCCGATGGCGGCGTACTACCTGCTCAAGGCAGCGGGCATGGAAACGTTCGGCGCCCTGGCGCTGAGCAGCGTCATCCCCGCCCTGCGCACGCTGTGGAGCGTCGTGCGGGACCGCAGGCTGAACCGGTTCGCCGCGCTCATCCTGATCGTCAACGTCGTCAGCATCGCGCTCTCGGCCGTGAGCGGTGACCCGCGGCTGATGCTCGCCAAGGACAGCGGGATCAGCAGTGTCGTCGGCCTCGGCATCATCCTCTCGACGCTCTCGGGCCGCCCCCTGATGACCACCGCGCTCAAGCCCTGGATCACCAGGGGCTCGGCCGCGCGGACGGCGGCCTGGGACCGCCTGCTGGCCGGTGACGAGCGCTTCCGGCGCGCCGAGCGCCGCTTCTCGCTGGTGTGGGGCGCGGCCCTGTTCATCGAGTGCGTGGTGCGGGTCGTCGGCGCGTACACGCTCCCGGTGGACACGATGGTCGCCCTCGGCTCCGTGATCATGGCCGTGACGATCGCGGCCGCCATCTGGATCGCCGGCGCGCTGGCGGCCGGGCCGATGGTCGGCATGGTCGCCCACGAGCTGGCTTCGAGCAGCGCCACCGAGGCGGAGCCGACCCCGGAGCCGGTGGCGGGTGCGACGGCACCGACGCTGGTGACGACGGCCTGACGGTACGGGAAGCGGTACGGGCGAGGAGTACGGGAAGCGGTACGGCCGGCTGACAGCGGGTGGGCCCGGGGCGACAAGCCCCGGGCCCAGCCGTTTTTCCCACGCTCTCCGGGTCCTAGTCGTCCCCGGGGACGTCCTCCGCCGCGAGCCGGGCGTCGATGTCGGTGGCCCAGGCCAGCGCCCAGGCGCGCAGCGCCTCGGTCTGCTCCGTGGTCAGGCCGTAGTCGAGGTAGTCCTGCTCGTCCCACCACTCGGCGCCCGCGAGCCGGTCGCGCAGGTCGGCCAGGCTGAACTCGAAGCGCGCGTGGCGCCTGCCGAGGGCTTCCAGCTCGGCGGTGCCGCGCTGCCGGGAGGCCGCGTGGACGTCGATCAGGTCGCGGACCGCGCCCCGGTCGGACAGCGCGCGGACCTTGGTCCCGATCACGTCGTCGAGCGACAGGACCGGCCAGCCGTCCGGGGTGGGCGTGGGAGAGGCGCAGAAGACCTCCTTGAGGATGTCCACCTCGCACTCGTCCCCGGTGGCGGGGTCCGTCACCACGAGCCGTGCGGAGAGGTGGTCGGCCTCGATCTGCCGGACCTCCCAGCCGCGCCGCACCAGGCCGTCGCCGACGCTGCCGACGATCTCGCGCATGGGGGCGGGGTTCTCCGTGGCCACGTCGAGGTCCTGGCTGAGCCGGTTGACCAGGCCGTGCGCCTGGACGGCGTAGCCGCCGGTGATGACCAGCGGGTACGGGGACCCGATGGCGAGGACGTCGGCGAGGAGCCGGCGGTGGAGGTCGTTGAGGTTCACCCGGCTCAGGCGCCCCGGGCGCCGCCGGACCGCGGCCCGAGCTGCGGGAACGCCTCTTCCCAGGCCTCGCGCAGCGGGCGGCTCACCAGGGTGCGGAGCACGGGCCACTGGCTGACCAGGAGCTCCCGGTTCAGGAAGGCCTCCAGGTCCTCGCGCTGCCCCTCGGCGAGCACGGTGCGGTACAGGCTCATCCTGGAGCGGGCACCCTCCAGCTCGTACGCACGCCGCCCGGACCACACCACGTGCAGCGGCAGCTCCACACTGCCCCGGACGGGTCCGGCGAGGTCGTCCAGCCGCCCGGGCAGCCGCCGGGCGTAGCGGGCCCGCAGCACGTCGAGGGACGACGGCGCGGATGCGACGGTGGAGGAGGCCATGGGTCGATTATGGCCCGCCGGGGCCGCCCGCACGAAGCGGCGGGCGGATTTCGACCGCGCGGGCCCCGGAACCGGGGGACGGCGCGGAGCCCCGTGCACGACGCTCCGGCCCGCCCCCGCCCGGGGCCCGACGGCCTCTTCCCGTACCGCCGGACCTCCAGGTGACGCCCGTACCGCCACGCCTCCAGGTATGGCCTCCGGGCAAGGCCTACAGGTGGCGGGTGATCGCCGGCATGAGGTCCTGGAACGTGCGGCCGCTGACCGGGTCGCCGATGGCGGCCATCTGCCACCCGCCACCGCTGCGGTAGACCTTGGCCATGATCTGCGCGGTGTGCTGTCCGCCGCCCGTCAGGGTGTAGCGCGCCAGCTCCTGCCCGGTGGTCTCCTCCACCAGGCGGCAGAAGGCGTTCTCGACCTCGGCGAAGGTCTGTCCGGTGAAGGAGTTCACCGTGAAGACGATCTGGTCGACGTGGACCGGGACGCGCTGCAGGTCGACCAGGATCGACTCGTCGTCCCCGCCCTGGCCCGCGCCGCCGACCAGGTTGTCGCCGGTGTGCCGGACGGACCCGTCGTCGCTGACCAGGTGCTGGAAGAAGACGACGTCCACGGGCTGCTTCGACGCGAAGAGCACCGCCGAGGCGTCGAGGTCGATCTCGCGGGCCGTCATCCGCGCGAAGAAGCCCTTGCGGGCGGCGGCCTTCCAGCCGAGTCCCATGCGTACGACGCTCAGGGCGCCGCCGTCCGACTTGCTCAGGCTGATCTGCTGGCCCTTGGCCAGGTTCACGGACATGTGTGCGTCTGCCTCTTTCGAGTTCGGCTGCGACTGCGACTGGACTGGGGGTGAGGCCGGGACCGGGGCCAGGACCGGGACTGGGGCCGGGCCCCCGGGCGCCGGGCGCTCAGACGTTGACGCCGAAGTCCGCCGCGATCCCGGCGAGCCCCGACGCGTACCCCTGCCCCACCGCGCGGAACTTCCACTCGGCACCGTGCCGGTACAGCTCGCCGAAGACCATCGCGGTCTCGGTGGCGGCGTCCTCGGACAGGTCGTAGCGCGCGAGTTCACGCTGGTCGGCCTGGTTGACGACGCGGATGTACGCGTTGCGCACCTGGCCGAAGCTCTGGCCGCGGGCCTGGGCGTCGTGGATGGACACCGGGAAGACGATCTTCGCGATCTCCGCCGGCACGCCGGACAGGTTGACGTTGATGACCTCGTCGTCGCCGTCGCCCTCGCCGGTGAGGTTGTCACCGGTGTGCTCGACCGAACGGTCCGGGCTCGTGAGGTTGTTGTAGAAGACGAAGTGCTGGTCGGAGGCGACCTTGCCGGAGTCGTTCAGCAGCAGGGCCGACGCGTCCAGGTCGTAGTCGGAGCCGGTCGTGGTCCGTACGTCCCAGCCCAGGCCGACCGCGACGGCGGTCAGCCCCGGGGCCTCCTTGCTGAGCGATACGTTGCCGCCCTTGGCGAGGCTCACGCCCATCTTCTCTGCCCTTTCCTCGGAGTCGGAGTGCCGGTGTTCCCGGGGACTTGAAATCTACAACACTGTAGAAGTTGCTGGAGGATGGAGGATGTACGGCCTCATGCGCGCACGCGTGCGCAGGCGCATGCCGCGAACGTACCCGCAGAACAGGCGCACAAGCACCGCCCCGGACGCACTCGCCGCCGGAACGGCCACTCCCACTTCCCCGGACGCACGACCGGGCCCGCGACCACCCCCGCCCGACGCGCCCCACCCGCCCCCGCAATGCCCTCCCCACGCCCCACCGCCCAGGCATTCCTGATGACTAATCACCCGGCGAATCATCAGACGTGTCCCACGGTCATCACGGCAATTCAGCCCACCACTGCGGCAATTGAGTGATTGCACAGGAAAGCCTTCCAATTCCCAGTTCCGGAATTGGTGCGGTTTCGTTACGAGTACCGAGAGCGGCGCTCCGAGCGGCCAGCAAGACGCTCGGGCGGCACGAAGGTCGTGACCGTCTCCGCGCCGTCTCCGGAAAGGGATGCTGAGATGAAGTACACGAAGGCCGCCGCTGTCGTCGCCGGTACCGTCATGGCCATGGGTGTGGCTTCCCCCGCCTTCGCCGACGACGTCGACAACGCCCCGGCCACCAACAAGGGTGACGCCCGCGCCGCCTCCGACAACCTGGTGAACAGCGACACCGTCACCAAGAACGTCGTGAAGAAGCCGAACATCAACGTCGACGCCGTCGTCGGCGCCGTCTCCCGGGCCGCGGACAAGGTCAAGGCCACCAACGACTCGGTGACCAACACCAACGTCGGCCAGGGCGCCAAGACGGCCGCGGGCCCGATGATGGGCGGTCTGCCGCTCGGCGGCTGACACCTCCCGGCGCCCCGGCCCGAGCGTGGTCAGGGGCGGTTCGAGGCGGTCCGGTGACGGTCCCGTGGCGATGCGGCAGCGGGGCCGGTGACGGGTCGAAAAAGAAGCGGGTCCGACGCAATGGCGCGTCGGACCCGCTTCTTTTTCGGGATGCTGCGGGCTCAGCATATCCCCTCGACCCCCTCGGTCCTCGAATTCACACGGGACACCAAGGCGTCGCGCGGCAAGGAGAATTCGACACTCGCGACCCCACGGCCCATTTCATCGAGGTTTATTTTTGGCGTGTTGGCGTGTTGGCGTGTTGGCGTGTTGGCCTTATGTACGACTGCTAGGAGCGCCTCGCCTGACGGAGCCGGGGCGGGCGGGCCCGGAGCCCGGCTCCTCGCCCGGTTCCCGGGCCGAGGCCGTCAGTGGCGTCCCGGGGTCAGCCGCACACCACCTCCGGGCGCCCGGTCAGCCGGATGCGGCCCCGCCGTCGCCAGAACTCGATGATCCGGTTCAGCGCGCCGTCCTCCGCGGTGACCGCGGACAGGTCGACGATCAGCGTCTTGTACCCATGGTCGGCCGCGGCGGCGACCAGGGCCCGCAGGGGCCCGGCGGTGGCGCGCGTGATGGCGCCCTCGAGACCGAGGGCGAGGATGGTGCCGCGGGTGGTGACCCAGCGGATGCCGTCGTTCTTGGGGGGCGCGGCGGGGGCGGACAGTATCGGGCTGGTGCTGTTCTTGCTCACGCCCTGACCAACGCCGTGACCTGCCGAAAGGGACACGCGGCAGCGTGGCGCCTCACCCGGCCGCCGCCGCGTTTCCCGCTCAGGGGCGACAACACTCACCCATGCGCGCCACGCGGCGGACCGAGGGGGAGCGGACGGTCAGGCGGTCTGCCGCAACCTCTGCGCGTCCGCCCTGAACTCCTCCACCAGGTCGCGGTGGAACGCGTAGACGACGTCCCGGCGGACGCCCGACTCGATGATGAGCGCGCTGGCGTTGAGGCGGCCGGGGGTGGCGCGCTCGGGGGTGCCCGCCAGCAGCCGTGCGGCTGCGGCGCGCACGGCGGAGCGCTCGGCTTCCGGGTCGCGGACGCGATGGTTCATGCCGTCCTTACCTCGTGTCGTGTGGGGGGTGAAGGCCAGAGTGCCACCCGATCGGGCCAAGCACCAGTCACACCCGTCCGTGCTGTGGCGGATGTGGCGTGACCGCGTCGCCGCGCACGGGGGTTCCCGAGGGGCGCTCGTACGCGGCCGTGCTCCGCGCCGCCGCCGTCGCGCGCCCGGCCGCCGGAGGTCCGGATTCCGCTGCCGGCCGCCGGACCCGGTCGGCCGGAGCGTCCGTCAAGCGCCCCTCCGGGCACCCCGATTGGGGTCTTGACCAGGGGCGATAGCGTGGGGCCATGACTGAGCTCCAGCTCCTGCGCGCCGACCACGCCGACGCCCTGCTCGCCTTCGAGGCCGAGAACCGCGCGTACTTCGCCCGGACGATCTCCGACCGGGGTGACGACTACTTCACCGGCTTCGACGCGCGCCACGCCGCGCTGCTGGCCGAACAGGAAGCGGGGACCTGCCTGTTCCACGTCCTGGTGGAAGGCGACGGGCAGGTCCTGGGGCGGTTCAACCTGGTGGACGTGGAGGACGGCACGGCCGAACTGGGCTTCCGGGTCGCCGAGAAGGCCGCGGGCAGGGGCGTGGCCACGGCCGCGGTGCACGAGATATGCGTACGCGCCACGGAGGAGTACGGACTGACCCGGCTGACCGCCGCGGCGACGGTGCGCAACATCGGGTCGCGCACCGTCCTGACCCGCACCGGGTTCGTACCGGTGAGCGAGACGGAGCTGGCCGGGGAGCCCGCCACGTCGTACGTACGGGTGCTCAGGGACCGCTGAGCAGCTGCGCATCCATCTCCTCAGGGACCGCTGAGCACCCGCGCGTCCGCCCCCTCCTCAGGAAGGCTCCCCCCTCAAGAGGGCTCCCTCCTCAAGAGCCCGTGGCCAGCAGCCGTGCGGCGAGGAACGTGATCAGCGCGCTGGCCGCCAGGGCCGTGGCCAGCCGGGCCCGGGGGCCCGTCAGGGCGCGCCCGAGCAGGGCACCGCCGCCCGCGATGAGCAGCTGCCAGCTCGCGGACGCCGCGAACGCGGCGGCCACGAAGACGGCGCGGGAGGAGGTGTCGGGGGTGACCGAGTCCTGGCCGCCCAGGACCAGTGCCGCGAAGTACACGACGGTCATGGGGTTGAGCAGGGTGATGCCGAGCAGGGTCGTGAAGGCCCGCCCGGGGTGGGTGGGGTCGGTGGTACGGGGCGGGGGGCCGCCCGCCCCGTGCGCGCGGTACTGGCGTACGGCGCTGGTGGCACCGCGCACCGCCAGGGCGACGAGCACGACGGCGGACACCCAGCGCAGGGGCGTGGAGTAGGGGGCGATGAGTCCGGCGAGGCCCGTGCCGCCGAGGACGGCGAGCAGGGCGTAGAGACCGTCGGCGGTGGCGACCCCAAGGGCCGCTCCGGCTCCGACGCGCAGGCCCGTACGGGCCGTGAGGGCCACCAGGTAGGCCGCGACCGCTCCGACGGGGACGGCGATGCCGTACCCCGCGAGGAGCCCCGCGACGACGGCGGCGCTCACGCGTGAGCGAGGATCGGCCTCCGTCGGTCGCCGGGCTGCTGCTGGCCGCGCGCCGGTCGGACGGCGGGGGCCAGGGGCAGCGGGGCGATGAGCTTGTGCGAGGTCATGCGCCGATTGTGGGGACGGCGTGGTGCGCCGGGCAACTGTTTTTGGCCGCCGCAGTGGCGGGGGGTCCGCCACCGCCTCGACCCGCTCTCTCCCCCGAGCCGCGCGTTCGTCCACCGTTCACAGCCCACTCACCTCCCGGAGGAGACTCGTTCGGCCCGTGTCGCGAACCTCGTCCCGCTGCCGCCTCCCCCCACTCCCAGACCCCGAGGACGGACCCACGTGACCGCATCCCGCACCCCCCGTTGGCGCTCCCGCCTGCGCGTCCTGGCCGCCGCCACAGCCGGCGCCGCCCTGGCCGCGGGCGCTCCGCTCGCCGCGGCGCCCGCCTACGCGGCGAACAGCGACGTCCGCATCAACGAGGTGGTGACCACCGGCAGCGTCGAGGACTCGATCGAGCTCTACAACACCGGTTCGTCCTCCGTCGACGTCTCCGGCTGGATCCTCAAGGACGACGACAACGGCTCCAAGTTCAAGATCCCGTCCGGCACCACGCTGGCCGCGGGCGGCTTCCGCGCCTTCGACGTGCACGGCTCGTTCGGCCTCGGCTCCTCGGACAAGGCCCGCCTATACCTGGCCGACGGCTCCACCCTGGTCGACAGCTACAGCTGGAGCAGCCACTCGGACCCGTCCTGGTCGCGCTGCCCCGACGGCACGGGCTCCTTCGGCAAGGCCGCGCTCACCCTCGGCGCGGCCAACTCCTGCGGCGGGGGCACCCCGGGCGGCGGCACCGGCCCCGTCGCCTGGCCCGGCGGCAGCTCGGTCGCCACGGCCGACGCCTCCAACGTCTTCGGCTCCGACCTCAGCGGCCTGTACCAGGAGGGCACCTCGGTGCTCTGGGGCGCGCAGAACAGCGGCAAGCTGTGGCGCCTGGTCCCCAACGGCTCGGGCGGCTGGACCCCGGACACCGCCAACGGCTGGACCAAGGGCAAGACCCTGCGCTTCCCCGGCGGTTCCGGCGCCCCGGACAGCGAGGGCGTCACGCTCACCTCGGCCGGCGCGTCCGGCGGCGTGTTCGTGGCCAGCGAGCGCAACGGCGACGCCTCCGGCACCAGCCGCCTGTCCATCCTGCGCTACGACGTGGGCGGTACGGGCAGCAGCCTGACGGCCACCCGTGAGTGGAACCTGACCCCGGGCCTGCCGTCGGTGGGCTCCAACGCGGGCTTCGAGGGCGTCACCTGGGTGCCGGACGCGTCGCTGACGGGCGCGGCCTTCAAGGACGAGTCGACGGGCGCGGTGTACGACCCGAGCCGGTACGGCGCGCACGCGGGCGGCGTCTTCTTCGTGGGCGTGGAGGGCACCGGCAAGGTGTACGGCTACGTGCTCCAGGACTCCGGCACGGCGACCCGGGTGGCCTCGGTCGACACCGGTCTCGCCGGGGTGATGGAGGTCCAGTGGGAGCCGCAGGCCTCGCGCCTGTGGGCGGTGTGCGACGACACCTGCGGGGGCCGTCACCTGACCCTGAAGGTCGGTGCGAACGGCGTGTTCGCGCCCGCCGCCTCGTACAACCGCCCCTCGGGGATGCCGGACATCAACAACGAGGGCTTCTCGCTCGCGGGTGCCTCTGAGTGCGTGTCGGGCACCAAGCCCGTGTACTGGTCGGACGACTCCAACACCGGTGGCCACGCCCTGCGCAGGGGCACGATCAACTGCTGACCTCACCGGTCTGCGGAGAACGGCCGCGTGACGGGGCTCCAGGGCCCGTCACGCGGCCGTTCTCGTGGGTCCGCGCCTTCCAGGGCCCGGGGCTACTGCCCGACGCTCATGGACCAGCGCAGCGTCGAGGGTGCGTCGACCCTGACGGACGCCTCCTTGCGCGCGCGTACCGTCTCGAAGCGGTTGTAGACCGAGTTGGTGCGCGCCTGTTCGCAGGTGAGCGGGAAGGACAGCCCGGCGGGGTCGTACGAGACCGTCACGGTACCCGTGCCCCGGCACGAGACGGCGAAGCCGAGCGCGCCCTCGCGCACGCCGCCCAGGAACTCCAGCTCCCGTCCGCCCTGTACGTTCTCGATGGCCAGCACGGTCTCGCCCTCGGGGATCCGGGGCGCGACGTCCAGGGACTCCTCCTGGTCCTGCCCCGCGGACGACGCGACGACGGTGGGCCGCGGCCGGTCGAAGCCGTCCTCGTCGAACGCGGGCCCGCCCGCCGCGCACCCGGCCGCGAGCAGGGCGACCGCCGCCGCGCCGCTCCCCCACGCCCCTCGTCCCCGTACGCCCATGAAGTCCCCCTCCCCCAGGGCCGTCCACCCGTGGCCGGCCCGTCGCGCGCAACGTACCGCGCATGAACTCCCGGGACCGGCGCCGGGTGCCCGCGCCGGTGGAGTCGTGGTGGTGGAGTCGCGGTGGTGGGGCGGTCGTCGCGCGGTGGGGAGCGGGTCGGCCCGCGGCCCAACTCCCTTGCGCTCCACCGGGATTCGAGCGGTCCTCGATCGTTCGCGCACGCGTGCGGGCTACCGTCGGCGTTGGTGCGACCTCCCGGAGAGGGACCGCCGTACACACCGCTGCGGCCGCTGTGGACGGCCACCCGACCGACCGCGGTCACCGGCTCCGGTCGCCGTGCCCCGGAACCGGTGCCCAACACCCGAGGGGGTAGTCATGCCGGACACGACGAGCGGGCGGCGGACGCCGGGCGCGACGGGGCCCGAGCCGCCCGGCGACCCGGTCGCGCGCCTGGAGAGGCTGCTCGGCGACCCCTTCGACGCCTCATCGCCGTTCTCCCGCGCCCGAGTGGCCGCCGCCGACGCGGCGGAGTCCTACCCCGCGGAGGCCGTCGAGGCCCTCGACCAGTGGGGACTCGCCCACCACTACGTGCCCGTGGCGTACGGCGGCCGGCTGGACGACCACGCGACGCTCGGCGCCCTGGTGCGCGCCGTGGCCGCCCGCGACCTGACCACGGCCGCCGCCCACTTCGGCACCTTCCTCGGCACCACCGCGGTCTGGGTCGGCGGCGACGACGCGGCGGCCCGTCGGACGGCCGCGCACATCGGGGCCGGGCACGCCGTCAGCCTGGGCCTGACCGAGCGCTTCCACGACGGCGACGACCTGGCCACCGAGATCACCGCCTGGCCGGTCACCGGAGGACTGCTCCTCAACGGCGAGAAGGCGCCCCTGCTCGGCGCCACCCGGGCACGCCTCGTCTGCCTGCTCGCCCGCACCGGCGTCGACAACGGCCCGCGCGCCCACAGCGTCCTGGTCGTGGACCGGCACGCGCTCAGCGACGGCACCTGCGAGCCGCTCCCCAAGATCCACACCCAGGGCCTGCGCGGCGCCGACCTGAGCGGCGTCGCCTTCACCGACGCGGTCTGCCCCGACGACAGCACGGTCGGTACGGAGGGCCAGGGCGGCGAGATCGTCCTCAAGGCCCTCCAGCTCGCCCGCGCCGTCGCCCCCGCCCTCTCCCTGGGCGCGGGCACCCAGGCGGTGTCCCTCGCTCTGGCGCACGCCCCCGGGAACCCGCTGGCGCGACGGGTGCTGGGCGAGGCGGCGGCCGACCTGCTGGCCGCCGACGCACTGGCCACGGTCACGGCCCGCGGCGTCCACGTCCTGCCGGAGGAGCTGAGCGTGATGTCGGCGGCGGCCTCCCTGCTGGTGCCGGAGCTGGTCGCGGACGTGTTCGCCCGGCTCGACGCGGTGTTCGGGGAGGCGGGGCACGGCGGGGCGGGTGACGTAGGGCACGGCGGAGCAGGCGACTCGGGGCCCGGCGGTGCGGGTCGCACGTCGGCACCGGGCGCCACGGCCGCCGAGGCCGGCGACACGGCACCGCCCGGAGCCACGGGCGCGGCCGTGCCTGAGGCCACGGCCGCCACCGACCCCACCGACCCCACCGACCTCAGCAACCCCACCGACCACTTCCTCTTCCGCAAGGCCGCCCGCGACCACGCGGCCGTGCGCCTCCTCGGGGGCGGCTCCGCGGCCCATCTGCACGCGCTCGCCGCCCAGTTCCGCCACCTGGCCACTGGCGCGGGCGCCCCCGACCCCGCCGTGTACGCGGCCGGCACCCCGCTCCCCGGGGCCCGGCTCGACCGGCTCACGCTCCAGTCGCGGCAGGGCAGTTCGCTCCTCGCCGACCTGCCGGGACTGGCCGCGGACCTCGCGGCGGCGACCGCCACCGATCCGGCCCTGGCCGGGGCCGCGCGGATCGCGCGCTCCTTCGCGGAGCGCTCCGAACAGGTGCGGGCCGCGCTGCCGCCCACCGTGCAGACCCTCGCCCTGCTGTCCGCCACCACCGCGGCCCCCGCCCGGCGCCTCGCCGTCTGCCTGGCCGCCGCCGCGTGCCTGGGCGTGTGGCGCCACGCGCCCGGACTCGACGCGCGCTGGCCGGGCGCCCAGTGGCTGGAACCCGCCCTCCGCCGGCTCTGGCTCCGGCTGGACGGTACCGGTCGGGAACCGCTCTCCCACGACCCCGGGGGCCCGGCGCACGACGCGCTGGCCGACCGCGTGCGCACCCTGGCCGACCTGGGATCGCCCGCCACCCTCCTGCCATCGGCCGCGACGGAAGGAGCCGCCCGATGACCCGCTCCGAACCGGTGTCGGAGGAGCGTGCCGTGCGCGCCCGCGTCGCCGACCTCGAGACGCGCTTCGGCGACCGCTTCGATCCGGCCAACCCGGTGGGCGACACCAAGCTGCTCCAGGCCGCCGAGGAGGGCGGGGTGCCGACGGCGGCACGACAGGTGCTCTCCGACTACCGCCTGGGCGCCGAGTTCGTCCCCGCCGACCTGGGCGGGCGCTTCGTGCAGGCCGACTCGCTGGCCCGGGTGCTGCGCACCGTGGTGCGGCGGGACGGTGCGCTCGGCCTGGTCCAGGGCGCCTCGCACCTGTTCGCGACGGCGCCGGTGTGGGCCGCGGGCGGCGAGGAGCAGCGCAGCCTGCTCGCCTGGGTGCTGCTCGCGGGCGGCCGTGCGGCGGCCACCGGGGTACGGGCCGACGGCGCGGGCCTCGCGGTCGACGCGCCGGTGTCCCGCGCCCACCGCGGCGGTCACGTCCTGGACGGCCCGGCGCGGGTGGGTCCGGGGGCGGCGGACGCGGACGCGCTGGTGGTGTTCGCGCGGCCCGGTGTGTTCCTGCTGCGTGCGGCGGAGCTGCCGGCCCTGGCGGCCGACGGCTCCCTGGTCCTCGACGCCCACGAGGTCGAGGCGTCGGCGTACGTGGGCGACGACCTGGCGGCACACACCCTGCGGCTGGCGTCCGCCGTGCTGCCGTCGATGGCCGTGGGCAGTGCGGACGGGGCGCTGCGGACCGCCGTCGGCTTCGCGCGCGACCACCAGTTGCTGGGGCGTTCGCTGCTCGACGTGCCGCACCACCGGGGCCTGTTCGCCGCCGCCTTCCTGGACCTGCTCGTCGCCGACTGCCTGAGCCTGGCGGCGACCCGGGCCCTGCACGTGCTGCCCGCGCACTGCGGCCCGCTCCTGGCGGCGGCCCGCACGACCGTGCCCCGGCTGCTGTCCGAGGCGACCGGGGAACTCGCCACGCTGTTCGGCCCGGCGGCCGATGTGCGCGCGGGGCGGTACGGGATGTTCGGCAAGCAGCTGCGCGACCTGGGGCTCGTCACCGTACCCCCGTTGCGCCAGGCGTTCCCGTTCGGACGGCTCGGGCACGACGGGGCACCGGCTCCGGAGCACCTGTTCAACCCGTACACAGGGCTGGGGCCGTTCGACTGGAGGCCCGTCCGGGGGGAGGCGGACGCGGGCGACCCGCTCGCCGCGCACCTGGTCGCCTCGGCGGACGCCACGCTGCGCCTGACCGGCCTGGAACCGTACGGCCGCCCGCTGGCCGCGCTGGCCGGCGCGCTCGTCGAGGAACTGCACAGCCTGACCCGGGTCGGCGCCCGGCTGCCGGCCGGCCCCGGGACGCCGCCGCACCCCGACGCGTACGCGGTGGCCACCCGCTACTCCCTGCTCCTGGCGGGCGCGGCCTGCCTGGGCGTGTGGCAGCAGACCCGCGCGCACGGCCGCGGCTTCCTGGCGCAACCGGCCTGGCTGACCGCCGCGTTGCGCCGGATCGTGACCCGGCTCGGCCGCGAGGTCCCGCTGCTGCCGCGCACCGCCGAGGGGGAGATCGTCGCCGAGCTGCGCACCCGCTTCGAGGCCAACCGCACCTTCGACGTGTACGACACCCCGCTGGCGGGCTGAGCCCACCGGCCCCTCCCCCGACCCCCGCCGCCCGAGGAGGCGCTCATGACGACGTCCACCCCCCTGCCCGACGAGGCGGAGGTCAGGCTCTGGCTCGTCTCCCGTCTCGCCGCCCGCCTGGGCCGCCCCGCCCGCGACCTCGACCCCGCCCTGCCGTTCTCCGAACAGGGCCTCGACTCACTGGCGGCGATCGAGCTGTGCGGTGACGTGGAGGACCGCTACGGGGTCGCCCTGGAACAGACGGCGGCCTGGGACCACCCCACGGTGGACGCCCTGAGCCGCCACCTGGTGGACTGGGCAACGAAGACCTCGCACTACTCGGGCTGAGGGCGGCCGAGCCTTGCAGTGGCCGACCGTGGCAGGACCACCCCGTTGACCGGCGATGATGGGTGGTCGCGGGCCGGGCAGTGGCGTCCGGCGGGTTCTCCGGGGTGGGGCAGTGATCGAGGTCGGGCAGCAGGGCGCCTTCAGCGTGAACAGTGTCGGTCCGGAGGGCCTGCCGTTCCCCCTGAGCTTCAGCGTCCGCGAGGCCGAGGGGCTGTGGCGGGTCAGCGCCGGCGCGGCGCAGGCGGGCGAGCTGGTCGACCTGTTCGTGGCCGTGGCGAACGAAGCGGTCGCCGTGGTGTCGCTGGAGACCAACTCGTACCTGGACGAGGACTGGCACACGCTGCGTCCCGCGCTGATCGCCGCCGACCTCGGCGTGCCGTGCAGGGTCCACACCCTCGGATCCTGGGCGTCCGGCACGCACGGACTCGCGGAGGAGCTCCTGGTCCTGGACCGCGACCTGCTGCCCCGTCTCCTCGACGGCACCTGGTCGCCGTACGAACTGACGCTGATCGACGTTCCCGCCGACGTGACCCCGGATCAGCTCGACGAGCTCGCCCTCGTGCTCGGCACGGCCGACGTCGATCAGCCGGTCCTGAGCCACCTGGGAGACTCCCGGGTCTGGTTCTCGGGCCATGACGACTGCTACGTGTTCCTGGAGACCCAGGACCCCGCCCTGCCGACCGCGCTCCTCGCGCGGCTGCTGAGCCTGCTGGCCGGCTCCGCCCTCGCCGGAATCACCGAGGAACCGCTCTCACGCGTTCCCGAACCCGGGCCTTGGCTGCCCGAGCAGTTGATCGCCACCGCACCCCACTGGATCGGAGCCCTGGGCAACGTCACCCAGGATCTGGTCACCATCGCGCTGGCCGTCCTGCCGGACCCCTGGCACCTGGGCGTCTCGTTCCCGCGGCAGGCCGACCTCACCGTGACGCTCGACGTACGACACGGCACCTGGCGGATCGCGTCTGCGGGGTAACACGAGCAGCCACCCCGCCGAGGTGCCGGACCACCCCTTCAGGCTATTGACAGCCCTTCACGAGGAGCCAAAAAGCCGTGTACGGCCCTCTGACGGCCTCCCAGGTGATCGACCATCAGGTCATACCGGGGCCCCGAAGATCGGCCGCCAGAGGCCCCATTCTGTGGGTCGCTTTTCTTGCGAAAAGTCCGATTCAGGGGTTTGGAGTGCTCTCCTTCGGCTCCAGGAACTCCAGTCGGTTGCCGAGCTTGTCGAAGGCGTAGATGCGGTGCATCCCCGGGAAGTTGTCATCCCACGTCACTTCATGACCACCCGCCTCCAAGCGCGCGGCCAACATCGGAAGGGAACGGACAAGAATGCCCGGATGCGCTTTGCGTGCCGGGGCGAAGTCCTCCTCCACACCGAGGTGTACTTCGAGTCCGCCACCACGGAACCAGCAGCCGCCCCGCGCGGCGAGGACGGGTGGCTTCTCCAGTTCGGCCATGCCGAGCACCCCGCCCCAGAACTGACGGCACAACTCCTCCGCGCCCGGCGGGATCGCCAGCTGAACGTGGTGCAGACCGCCGAAGGCGAAGTCGTCTGAAGTGGGTGCGGAGCTGTGCTCGGGGCTGTGTTCGGTCATGGGTTCCGTCCTCGTCGACAGAGGGATGGGCAGTCCAACCCTCTATGTATAGGACTATCTATAGGGACCGAACCCCACTCCTGTCGCCCCCGTTCCAGAGGCGCCCACGGCCGCAGGTGCCGGGCTCAGCACCTCACCCATCACCCGCTCGACATGCGCGACGAGCGCGGTGATGTGCGCGTAGGACCAATGGCCCTGGGAGTACGTGATGCCGAACTGCAGCTCCCCGTCCACGAGCGCGCCCTCCGCCAGGAGCAGATGCCGCTCGCGCTGGGCGGGCGAACGCTGCGCTCCAAGGCTCTCGGCCGCGGGACGCAGCAGCCTGTCGGACCGGGCAGAACGCGCCACGAACTCATCGCGGAACTCATCGTGAAACCCAAGGCGTACGGCCGGCCGCGGGCAGACGGTGAGAGCGGTGCGCTCGTTCTCGTACGGGGACGAGAAGCGCAGCGCGTCGAACCCGAAGCGCTGGGCCGGTAGCCCGGCCAACTCGTCGAGGACTCCACGCAAGGCGAGCAGCCCCTCCCCCACCCAGCTCAGTACGGCGGGGAAGGTGGACTGGACATGCCCCACGCTCAGGGACAGGTCGAGGCCGCCGACCCTGACGTCCCGCCCATCGACGACGACGTCAACGCCGTGCGTACTCTCCCCCGTCCAGGCGGCGAGCCCGCCGACCAGGGAGCCGAGGACGAAGTCCTGCGGGGTGATCCCCCGGGCGCCGAGGTCGTCGACGACGAGCCGGGTCTCCTCGGCGGGCAGCCGGAAGCGATGCGTACGCAGGCTGAGGATCCGGTCGTCCCCCTCCGCCGCCGGACGGATCTCCGCGAAGCCCCTGACGGCCGCGGCCCAACGGACCGCGTCGGCCCGGGCATCGGCGGTGGCGAGCCAGTCGCGCAACGCGCCGGAGAGGTCGACGGGCGTGGCCGGTGCCGGCGCCGGGGGCTTCGCGGTCTCCTCAGTTCCCTCGTCGAGCAGGACCTCCAGCTCTTCGACGAGCAGCGACAACGAGATCTGGTCGATGACGAGCTCATGCACGGTGAGGAGCAGACGCGCGGTCCCGTCGCCCAGCTCGACGTACGTGATCCGGAAGACGTGCCCTTGAGAGAGGGACAAGGAACGCTGGGCCGCGGCCAGGGCCTCCTCCAGCTGCCACACCCGCTCGTCCGGCGCGACGCCGGAGAAGTCGAGGACGCGCACGGCGTCGCTGGAGTCCGGCTCGATGAACTCCAGAGAGCGGTCACTCCTGAGCCGACTGCCGAGGGCGGGGTGTCGCCGCAGCAGGACGTCAGCGACCCGTTCCAGTCGCTCGACACCGATCCCGTCGGCCGTGGTGAAGAGCGCATTGCGGCAGGAGTGGTCGGGCTCGGGCACCTCGACGTCGTACATCCAGCGCGCCTGCCCCGGCAGGAGGGGCACCGTGGGGACGGTGATGGATACGGAGTCCGAGACCGGCGCGGTCTCCAGGAGCTCCAGGAGCCCATCGGGCCGCTGTCGGGCACGGTCTCCGGTGCGGTACATCCGGTCCTGGGTTATCACGCCGTGATAGGTCAGCGTCTGAGCGCCGAACGGCTCGGGCACGAAACGCTCGTCGGTACGGGTCCGGTCATGCAGATACCCCTCAGCCAGCACAGGACCGGCGACCCAGACCTCCCCCGGCTCCCCGGGCAGCACGGGTCGGCGCTGCTCGTCGAGCACGTACAGCCGCCGCGCGCCGACAGCACCACCGAGAGGCAGCACCTCGCCCTCGGGCAACGGCGCCCGGGGCGGCAGCAGCAGGGCGGCCGAGGTGAACAGCGTCTCGGGGCTGCCGTGCGCGTGGACGAGGGTGACGTGTCGGAGGGGCCCGGACCGATGGGCGCGGACGTCGTCCGGGGTGAGGGCGCCGCCTCGGACGACGAGGAGGTCGAGAGCGTCTAGGGCGTCGGAGGGGCCGACTTCGGCGAGGGGGGAGCTATCACGGCGTGATAGGTCAGAGCCGGGGTCAGGGTTATCACGGCGTGATAGGTCATCCGCTGGCTCCGGGGTATCACGGCGTGATGGGTCTGGGGGCCGGACGGGGTTATCACGGCGTGATACCCCGTCGTCCGCCGTCGAGTTATCACGGCGTGATAGGTCGCCCGGGTCGGGAGGGGTATCACGCCGTGATAGGTCCGCCGCGACGGCAGGGGTATCACGCCGTGATAGGTCTACCGCCCCGGTGGGGTTATCACGCCGTGATAGGTCCGCATCGAGCCCGGGGGTATCACGCCGTGATAGGTCCACCCCGGCCACCGAGTTATCACGGCGTGATAGGTCACCCGCTTCACCCGGTCCCCCAGCGCTCAGCTTCTGCCACTCCGTGGCTGGGAGCTGGAGGACCGTCACCCCGCGCTTCTGGATCAGGTCTGCCAACTCAGCGCCCTCCGGCGTGACGGTGTCGGCGAAGGTGAGCGTTCCGCCTGCTGCGAGCACCGGCCAGATCTCCTCCTGCGCAACCCCCTCGCTCAACGGGGCGAGCTGAAGGGCCGTATCACGGTCGGTCAGGGCGAGGAGATCCACGATGGCATCGATGTGTTCGGCCAGGGCCGCGTGCCCGATCAGGACGCCGCCCGGGAGAACGCAGGCGGGGTAGGCCCCCGACTCCGTCCACTCGCTGGGCTCCAGGGGAATCAGGCCGGCATCGACGTCGATGAGGGCGATCGCCCGAGCGTGATCCAGGAACCGTCGGGTGCGGTCCGTCGTCGTGTCCAGGTCCAGCGGGAGGAAGGCCGCTCCGGCGAGCCAGCTGCCCAGAAGGGCCACGACGGCATCCGGGCCGATGGGCATCCGAACGGCGACGGTGTCACCGGGACGCACTTCCATGGCGCCGAGTTCCCGGGCGATGTCCTCGGCGCGCTCCCACAGCTCGGCGTACGTCACGACGACGCCCTGGGCGGTGCGAAGGGCCGGACCCGTCGGACGGTCCTCGACTTGGGCGCGGATGAGTTCCGGTACGGAGAAGCAGCTGCGGGCGGTCATGGGTCTCCCCCAGGGGTCACCGTTGACGGGACGGACACATGGCCGTGTCCACAGGTCCGTTCGGCCACACTGGGGGATCGCGCTCGACGACCGCTTGAGATGGAGATGAGCCCTGCTCGCAATGGGCTCGGAGGTGCGGGCGATTCCTCAAGGCGCCGCCCGCACCTCCAGGGAGATCACCCGAGGGAAGCGCCGGGCTTCTCCCGGGCTTCCTGCAGTTCGGTGTTGTGCTCGATGAGCCGGACCGTCAGACGACGGATCTCCGCCTGCGTCATCCGGTCGATGATGAGCTGAGCCAGGGCGTCACCGCTCCCCCACGGCATCTCACCGCCGGCCGTCGACACGACCGCGGCCTCAGGTCGGGGACGCGGAACGTCCTCGACCGGTACGGGAGCGGACGCGGGGGCGGCTACCGGAGCTGCGGCCGCAGCCGGCTTGCGGGCCGGGGCGGGGTTATCACGGCGTGATACCCCTTCGTCCGCCGCCGGGTTATCACGGCGTGATAGGTCGCCCGCGTCTGCGGGGTTATCACGGCGTGATAGGTCGGCCGCCTCGGTGGGGTTATCACGCCGTGATAGGTCCGCCCCGGGCTCCGGGGTATCACGCCGTGATAGGTCCGGGTCGGCCACGGCCGCGGGCTCGGGGTTATCACGGCGTGATAGCTCCGCCTCCACGTCCTTGCGCACCCGGCGCCGCTCCTCCGCTGCCGCCGCCCGCTGGTCCGCCAGTTCGCGCTGCTGCTCGGCGTCGTACTTGGCGAGGTTGCGTACGTGCTCGACCTTGCGGCTGCCGTCCAGGAGGTCGGACTGGAGCTGCGGGTCCAGGTCCAGGACCGAGAGCTTCGACGAGATCGTGGACTGGGCCATGCCCAGGCGCTTGGCCGCCTTGTTCTGCGAGCCGTAGAACTCGACGAGCTTCCGCAGCGCCTGGGCCTCCTCCAGCGGGTTCATGTCGTCGCGGTGGACGTTCGCGACGAACGCCGCCTCCAGGAGCGACTCGTCCGAGGCGACCAGACGGTTGTCCAGGCTGACCCGGACGCTCTCCACACCGGCTCGGCGGGCCGCCTCCAGGCGGCGGTGGCCGTCGATCACGATGTAGCGGGCGCCCTCGTCGACCTCGTCGGCGCGGTCGGGGCGCTCCGCGAGATAGGCGTCCATGGTCGCCACGGTGATCGCGTTGACCAGACCGATCTCGCTGATGCTGGCGGCCAGGCCCTCCAGCTCGCGCAGCTCCTGCCGCGGGTTGTCGGGGTTCTGGCTGATCTGGTCCAGCGTCAGTTCGGTGGGGTCGGGTACGCCGACGGTCGGCGCGCTCGTGGCCGCGCCGATCGCGGCCCGCCGCGCGCTGACTGCTCGGGCCTGGCCGAAGGAGCCGGTGCCGAGGTTCTTGGCCTTGCTGCTCACTTGCTGATCTCCCGAGCCAGGGCGCGCATGCCGACGGACTGGTCGCAGCGCGGTGCGTACGAAAGGAGCGGCCGCTTCATGCGGACGGCTTCCTTCTGCTCCTTGAGGTCTCCGATGACGCCGACGACCCGCGGATCCTTTATGTCGACCCAGGACTGCAGCGAGGAGGTGGCGATGAAGCCGCGGCGCGCGTCGTAGTGGTTGACGACGATGCCGAGGTAGTCGAGCTCCAGGCTGAGGTCTCCGCGCATGTCCTCGATCTGGGTGGTGAGGAGGTCGTACGCGTCCGCGCTGCTGTCCTCGGCCTGGACGACGATGAGGACACCGGAGTTGCCGGGGATCTCGTCGGGGCGACGGCGGCCGTAGTAGACGGCGGCGTCCATGCTGAGGCCGAGGCTGGGCGGGCAGTCGATCAGGATGACGTCGTAGTCGCTCTCGATCGGGGCGAGCGCGCGCTCCAGGGCGGCCTCACGCGCGCGCACCGAGGCGAGGCGCACGTCGAGGAGGAACGCGTCGGTGCAGGAGGGGAGGAGGTGGAGGCGGCCGCCGAAGCTCTCCTCCTCGATGGAGACGATGAGCTCGCGGAGGTCGCCCTTGCCGTCTCCGGCCATGTGGCTCGTCAGGGAGTCGCCGTCCATGGGGAGCGGCTGGTGGCCGAGCTGCTTCGTCAGGTGGCCCTGGGGGTCGAAGTCGACGAGCAGGACGCGCTGTCCCAGACCGGGCAGGTCCTCCAGGGTCAGCGGGTCGCTTCCGTCAGAGTCCAGGAGAGCGGCGAAGTGCTTGGAGACGCGGACGGGTACGAGCTTGGAAGGGTTCTCAGCGAGGGCTTCTCCGGTGCCGGCGGTGATGGCGGTCTTGCCGACGCCGCCCTTCTGATTGCACACGACGATGCGTCGGACGGTCGCCGGACGCTTCACCGAGGGAGCCGGGTGGCTGTCGAGCCAGAGCTGGACGGACTGGGCGAGGCCCTGGATGAGGGAGACGCCCCGGTCCTTGCAGTCCCCGCGGAACTCGGTCCACTGGGCGGCCGGAAGGAACGTCGCGAACGACTCGGCGCCGGAGGTGTCCACGGGGGAGAGGTTGGAGCCGAGGCCGCGCCAGGAGTTGATGCCGCTCTCCACGGCGTCCTGGATGTCCACGCCGTGCTGAGCGGCGCGCACCTTGAGCTCTTGGCGGAGCCAGGACGGGAGCTTGGAGACGACCTTCTCGCGGTCGGCGCTCTTGGAAGTAGGGGAAGTCATAGTGCGTCACTCTACTAACGTCCAGGCTCACTTGATGCACCAACACGTTAGCTATCTCGTTTTCTTGACGCGGAGGGGGTTATCACGGCGTGATAGCCCCCTCCGCACCCCCAGGAAGCCCCACCAGGAGCCACGGTCCACGGATATAACGATGGATAGTGGTTTGTGTGTACCGATGTTCGCGGGCTCGGAGGCGCGTCAGTCGGGTCTTCGATATAACGATGACTGCAACGTTGGGACTTTAGACCTCCATGACGATGACTAGTGGCCTTTAAATCCTGATGGATATAACGATGTCTCTCACGTTCACTGCATGTTTCTCTGTGTGGTTGCTTGCAGCGCTGTTGCGAGCTAACTAGCTATTCATCTATCTAGCTCTCTTACTAGCTAGGTGACGAACCATCCCTCTAGCTAACTGCCTTACGCGCTTGCTTACGAGCTACCTGACGAGCCATCCCGCTGACGATCTCGCTTACGTACGGACCGACGAACGAGCTGACGAACCCGCTGACGTACTGACCCGCTTGCGTACTGACTGACTTACTGACGTACGGACCGACGAACCCGCTGACGAACTCGCTGACGATCCCGCTGACGGACGTACCGACGGACGAGCTGACGTACGAACGGACTGACGAACCCGCTGACGAACTGACCCGCTGACGCGCTGACGTACACGCTGACGTACACGCTGACGTACGGACGTACTGACGCGCTGACTGGCTGTCGATCAATCTGCCGTACGATCCAGCAGACGTGATGACGAGCCCGGCGCGTCTCCCCCTGCGCAGATCTCATTCCTGTTATCGTCAGGCGCGACAGATCGCGTGTCACTAGACCCGATGTCAGCAAGGAGAGCGACCAGGCAGGGCCCAGGACACCGAAAAGTGGCCTCCCACCTGGTACTTCTTCCTCTCGCGACGACATCGCCCACTGGTGTCACGCGGCCAAATCTCCATGTACGTACCAGCGCACGCACGCGTGAGAGCCCCAGAGAGGCGGAGGAAGCGATGAAGGTCATCGCCGTCGCGACCCAGAAGGGAGGGGTCGGCAAGACCAGCACCACCGTCAATCTCGGCGCGGGATTCGCCCTGGCCGGGGCGCGCGTCCTCGTCGTCGATCTCGATCCGCAGGCACAGGCTGGTACCGCGCTCGGGGTCAACCTCGCGGGGGAGGACCAGCTCGCCCGTTCTCTCGGCTGGGTGCTCCAGGCCCGGCTGCAGGGCATGCGGATGGACCTCTCCCACGTCTGGTACGACCGCAGCGAACTCCTGTCCGAGTGGGAGGACGCCGGCTCCATCCACCTCCTCGCGTGCGAGGAGTCGACGATGACCGCGGCCCAGGACCTGATCCACAAGAAGGGCTACCAGTCGACGCCCGTCCTGCGGCGCATGCTCCTGGAGATGGCGGACGACTTCGACTTCGTCGTCATCGACACCCCTCCGGCCGTCTCCTCCCTCTCCGCCACCGCGCTGGCCGCGGCGGACTACGTCGTGACCGTGTGCATCCCGGAGTACCCGGCCCTCAAGGGAGCCGCGGCCACCCGGGGGACGGTCCGGTACGTCAAGGACCGCACCGGCGGCGAGTGCGACCCCCAGTACCTGGGCGCCGTGCTCAACCGTTCCAACCCGCCCTCCAAGTGGAAGGGCCAGGAGATCAACATCCGCAACGGCATGCTCGAGGCGGACCTCCACCCCTTCACCACCGACATCCGGATCGACAACCGGATCTCGGACTCCTTCGCCTACGGCGTGCCCGCCGCCGTGCGCTACGCGAGTCACGCGCCCGGCAAGGCCTACGGCCAGCTGATGGTGCAGATCATCGAGCGCATGCAGCAGCCGGTCGAGAAGTGGCAGACGCCGGAGCTGATCGACCTGGAGGCCTCCGTTGACTAACGGCAACGGGGGGAAGCCCAAGAAGAAGGCACCCAACCACTTCAAAGCGGGCGGCTCCGCACTCGTCAAGGGACTCCTCGAAGGCGCCGACACGGTGGCGGGGCGCTCCTTCCTCGGTGGCGGGGCGTCGCCCGACAGCGCCTCCGCTCCCCAGCAGGCTCCGCAGGCTCCCGCCAGGGACGCCAAGGAACAGAAGGGGAGCAAGGAGAACTACGACAGCGCTGAGTCCAGGGGGACCACGGAGAGGGGAGAGGCCCGGGGGGCCTTCGTCGCGCCCGCGGCCATCGTGACGCCCGAGGCCTTCGTGCCTTCTGCGCCATTCGCTTCTCCAGGAGCCAACGAGAGCGAAGCGGCTCCTGTGACGGAACCCGCCGTTCCGCCCCAGACGCGCGAGGCGAAGCCCGCCCCGGCACCCGCCCCGGCGGCCGTCGCGGCTCCGGTCGCCCCCGCCGCCCCGGCGCCCGCGCCCGTCGAACCGCGCCCGGTCGCTCCGGCCGCGCCCGTGGCGCCCGCCGCGCCGAAGGCTCCGGCCCGGTCCGCTCCCGTACGCATCTCCTATCCGAACGCCCCCGAGGAGCAGGCCCCGCCGCCGCGCGACGCGGGCGAGGTGCTGCTGCACCCGCCGGCCGGGGCCAGCCCCTGGTCGCACTACGCGCTGCACGAGAGCTTCGCCGACGCCAAGATCCACTCGGAGAAGTGGCGCAGCCACGGCTTCCGGATCGACCCGGAGGTCCTCTCGGTCCTCAAGGAGCGGCTCAAGAACGACCGGCGCTCGTCGGGCAACGCGATGCTGGGTCAGGGCCACTACCTCGACGCCGCGTTGCGCTACGTGCCGCGCGAGGTGGACGAGCAGATCGCCCTCGCTCAAGGCTTCCTCGACGAACGGATGGGTTTCGTCGAGCCCGGCAAGCAGTCGACGTACCGGGTGGGGGAGCAGGCGCACATCCTGATGTCGAGCCTCAACCAGGCGCTCCAGGAGGCCGATTACGGCCGTCGTGGGCTTTATGTCATCTCCGCGGCGCTGGAGCGGTTCCTCCAGGCGCTCGACGAAGAGGGTCCCCTGCAGCGTCCGCAGAGACGCCGCAGAACGAGTTAAGACGTCTCCGGCGGAGGAATCTGAGCCTCCACTTCACGGTCACAAGGGTTCACGAACGTTCACAAGGGTGGGGCCGACGCGGTGCGCGTCGGCCCCACCCTTGTGCGTACCTGGGGTTATACGCATGGATCTAACGATGAGTGTTGCGCTGTAACTAGCTGTCTAGCTTGCTTACTAGCTTGCTAACTCACTTACGAACTGACCGTCTATCTCTGTGTCACTAGGACGATTGGCGGAACGATTCGGCTCACAAAGCCTGACGGGGCCTCAAAAAGCCCTGAATTGGGCCGCCGTAACCTCCAAGACGACACACCCGTTATCTAGTGTCAGGCGGTGCGAGCCGGGCTGGATGCGCTACCGTGTGCCACAGGATCAACACACGTGTCTTGGAGATGGCCGATGTCAGGGATGAGCAAGCAGCTCAGCGCCAATGCCGTCGCGATGGCGGCGGGCCTGAGTGAGTCGTGGGCGTGGAAGGCCCGGGACCAGGGCATCCTCTACGAACCCCATTTCGAGGACGCCGTGGTCGCCCTGCGCGTGTACGCGTTCGTCTCGCAGATCGTGTGGCCGGGTAACCGGCGTCCGCGCAGTGCGCGGCAGGATCTGGAGCTCTGGCAGTCAACGGCCGTGGAAGCGGCCCGCCAGGCCGTCTACGACCCCAACACGACGCCGGACACGGCCCTGTGGGTCCTCGAGGACTCCGTGCACCTCGTGACGACTCCGGCGGAGCGTGCAGCGTTCGACCTCGAGCACCTCAACAGCCGCGTCGCCATCCGCATCCCCGTGGGGCTGTGGGTCGCCGAGCTGCCGGACGCCATAGCGGGGACACCCAACCGCCGCCGGCGGCGTCCCACGGCTCCCAAGCCGGCGGCGTGACGCCACCTGGAGGCGGTTCTGGGGGGAGTGGGCTCCGGTCCGGAGCATCCACTGCCCCGGACCGGTGCCAAGACCAGTGGCGCCCCCGTAGGGGCGCCACTCAAAGGAAGGAGCGGTAGTCGGAGATAACCCCCAACTGAATACCCATCGAGCTTGAGAACTCAGCCACGCCCGGCAACCTCAAGCTGCGATACCACACGCCCTGTACAGAGCTGCTGTCCAAGGCCAACCCCGGCCTTGCCTCCTGTAACCAGCAGGAGACGAGCAGAACTGATCAGGCCTTCCATCCTCACAGGCCGAACGCCCAACCCGCGCCGTAGAGATCGCCGCCCAGCAGGAGCAGTAAGCGGGGCGCCTTCTCCGTAGGAGCGCAAGCGGAACGCTCAACCAGTAGGAGCAGATCATAGCCGGTACCACAGGGGCTGATTTCGTGCTGCCGCAAAGTGGCATCAAACGATCACCCGTACCCCACGAAATCGCCCAGAACAGCGTCCAAACGTCACTGGATCTGTCCGGATCCGTACGTACCGTCAATACGTCAGGCGCAGCAGACCATCCCCTGCGCCTCGGGCGCGCCATGCGCCGTCGGCTCGCCGCCGCCGTCCGCGCCCTGCTCGACCACAAGAGCCTCGCCGCGCTGCCGGACTCCGCCCGCCTGGGCGCGCTCGTCCTGATGGCCAAGGCGCAGGCGGCCACCCGCCGCACCGCGATCTGGGCCGCCGAGCTGGGCCGCTGGCTGGGCCTCTCGGAGTCCACCGTCGCCCATGTGGTGCTGCCCCGGCTGCGCGACGCCGGAGCGGTCAAGTCCCGTGCCGTGACCGGCAAGGACGGGAAGGTCACCGGTCTGGACTGCGTAGTGCTGCCGCTCTGGCGCGCCCGTCGCGACCCGGCCAACCCGCTCGCCCTCACCCGCAAGGAGCTGGCGACCCTGCTGCGCCTCGTGGAGGCGCTGTTCGGTCCCGGCTGGGCCACCACCGCCCCGGGGATGCTCGCGGACCGCCAGGGCCGGGGCGCGGCCACCGACCGCCTCGCGCTGCTGCTGCTGACCCTGGAGGCCCGCGCCGACGGCCGGGTCCGCCTGGTCGGCGGCTCCGTCGCGGACCGCAGGGGACGTGCCGGGGCGACCGTGGCGCGGATGCTGGGCTGCACGACCTCCGGCGGCACCAAGGTGGTCTCCCGTCTCGCCGAGTGGGGGGTCATCGAGGCCCCGCGGAAGAAGACCGGATCGGGTCTCTTCGGCAAGGCCAAGCTCATGATTCCGGCCGTCGCCGCAGCTCACCGGGGGTCCGGCACAGGGGAGAACCAGCGCCACGCAAGTGCACTCGGGGAGAGCGTGCCCAGGATCCGGCTGATCAAGCCCGCGACCACGGGGGAATCCCGTGGCGGGGCCGGTCCGACCGGCGGGATCGCAGAACACCCCGCTTCTGCATCCCTCCACGCCCTCCACTCTTCGGTTGCTGATCCCGCCTCAGAATCCGCTGCTCTCTTGGGGGTTTCCGGCGAAGCCGTGGTGGGTGACCGCCGTCGGCCGAAGTGCGGGCAGGCCCGTGAGGAGCGCGAGCGGAACAGCCCAACTCCTCCCGCCGCCGTGATGTCCTCCGCCCTGGGGCGGCTGCTGGCCCCGGTCTCCGACGTCTGGGGCCGGGTCTCCCGCTCCGGCGCCAGGGCCCGGGTCTCGAAGGCCGTACGGGACGAACTGGCCGCCCTGGCGGGCGTCCTGGGCGAGTCGGGGGCCGAGCAGGCCCTGCGGGCACGGCTGGAGACCCGGGTGGCCGAACAGGGCCCCGCCGTGGTGCTCGACCCCGTCGGCTGGCTGATCGGCAAGGCGCTTCCCCGGCGCGCCGGGTGCTACGACGTCCGGTGCGACGGCGGCGTGCGGATGGACACCGGCGCGGCCTGCGACGCCTGCTCGGTGCTGGTCGGTGACCGGCGCGCCGAGCGCGCCGCGGTGGCTTCCCAGGTCGCCGCCGAACTGCCGTCCGCCGCGCCCGAGGAGCGCCGCGGTGAGGTCGAGCGGCGGCTGCGGGAGCGGGTGAGCGAGCGGGGCGCCCGGCAGGCCCTGGCGCGGGAGAAGGCCGTTCCCGTGGCCCGTACGCCCCTCGTCGTCGCCGCCCCTTCGGTGGCACCGTGCGGGGAGTGCGGGGAGCCCCGCCCGGGCGGGGTGTGCGAGCCCTGCGCCTCCCTGCGCGCGCGTGAGCACGCGGTCGTACGGGCCGCGGAGCTGACGGCCGTGGTACGCGGCGCGGTGGGCGGCGTCGCGGGCGCGCGCGCGGTGGAGCTGGTGCGCGGCGCCGAGGCGGAGCTGAGGGCCGAGCTGGAGCGGGTCGGTACGGACGCGCGGGAGGCGGGCGCGAGCGCGCACACGCTGTCGCTGCTGCTGCGCTGGACGGCCGAGGAGGCCGTGGGGAACGCGCGCCGGGAGGCCCTGGCCGTGCTGGGCGCGGGTCCCGAGGCCGAGGAGGAGGCCCGCCGGGCGCACCGGATCGAGACGGTGCGCGGGCGGATGCGGCGCTCCGGCGAGGACCGGGCGGACGAGGTGGCCGAGCAGGCGCGCGTGCGTGCGGCGGAGCAGCTCCTGACGGAGCGGCTCGCCGGGCTGCGGCTGCTGCGGGAGGCCCCTTCCGGGACCGCTTCCTCCGCGCGCGTACGCGAGGCGCGTACGGAGCGGCTGGCGGTCCTGGCGGCCCGGGCGCTGCCGGAGGAGATGTGCGTGGGCCGGTGAGCGGAGCCGGGTGCGGGGTGCCGGCCGGGGCGTTCGTCCCGTACGGAGCAGCCCGCGAAAAGAAATTCGTACGAGTTGAACGGGGCCACCGTTTCGCCCGTGACTTCTGGGGCAGACGCCGAGACAGAGGGAGATCGTCCGGTCCGGACCTGGCTGGGACGGTGGGCGGGCGGATCCCCTCGCGGCAGGTGCGGGACGGGAGCGCGGTGAAGACCGGGGGGTCACCCCGGGCCTTCACCGGCCTGTGCCGTCACGGGCTCGTGCGTGTCGCGCGCACACGCGGGCGTGTACGGAGGTGCCGTGCGTACGTGAGCGGTGCCGTCGGCCGGGTGCCGGGTGAGCACCGGAGCCGTCGGGGCCGGCTGGAGTCGAGCGGCCGGGCGGGCCGGGTGCGACTCCGGGGCGTGCACGGGGCGCCGGGTGGAGCGACGGGGGAGCGGTCCCCATCGATCCTGGTCGTGACCGGTGACCCGGTGGTGCCGGGCGGCTCAGCAGGCGGACGAGAGGTGGTCGCCCTCGCTGTCCTCGACCATGCGCAGGAAGTCGTCGAGGTGCGTACTGTTGGCGAGCGGGACCGAGGCGAGGAACTCCTCGGGCAGGTCGAACGCCTCGACCAGGTCCAGCATGTGCGGGGCCAGTTCGGCGGTGACGGTGTCGACCGCCTGCGGGAGCTCCACGACGTGACGGGCCGTGAGGTGCCCGGCGGCCAGCAGGTCGCCGGTGTGGTCGGCCAGTTGCTCCAGGAGGAACAGTCGGCACAGCTGGGTGAGCCGGGCGCGGGTGCGCGGGTCGGCGGCCCGGTCGATGGCGTCCAGGAAGGCGTCGGCGGCCTTCAGGGGCGCGTAGGCGCCGACCATGCGCAGGGCGGAGGAGGAGGCGGCGTTCCACCGGGCGAGCGGGTCTCCGGCCGGTCCGTTGCGCAGGGCGGTGCGGGCGCGGTTCTGCCAGATGGACTGGGCTTCGGCGAGGAGTTCGCGCAGGAACCGCACGTCGGTCAGTGACTCGTCGTCGAGGGGCAGCGCGGGGCGTCCGGAGCGTTCGACGGTGTGCTGGAAGAGCATCTCGCTGGCGGCCTTGAGCCAGATGACCTGGTTGTCGCCCTCCGCGGTGATGGCGCCTTCGAGGTTGAGCGGGAAGTCGGCCAGGCCGTTGGCGCCGAACAGGCCGTGGGCGCCGCAGCGTTCGCGGCACTCGATGGTGATGTTCCGGGCCTGCCAGGTGATCCAGCCCTTGGCGACGGCGACCATGCGCTCGGCGTCCTGCAGGTCCTCCTTGGTCACGGAGGGGTCCCGGATGACGTCGACCCAGCGGTCGGTGACGGCGCGGTGCAGGAAGGTCATGGCGTACGCGGTGGCGGTGGCGCTGAGCAGGCGGCCGTGGTGGCTGCGGTGCGCGGAGAGCGGGACGCGCTGGTCGGCCTTGGTGCCGCTGATGTGGCGGTGGTGCGCGTAGCGCACCGAGAGGGCGAGGGCGGCGCGGGTGACGCCGGTGCCCGCCGCGCTCATGCACAGCTTGCCGGTGGTGACGCGGCTGATGGAGCGCAGGAACCGCTTGCGCCGGTTGCCGAGCGTGCTGGTCAACACGCCTTCGGCGTCCAGGCGGCCGTGGTCGCCCTCCAGCATCGCCTCGCGCGGCAGCCGGACGTGGTCGAAGGAGGTCAGGCAGTGGTCCACCGGGCTGCCGGTGCGCTCGGGGAGCCGGCGGACCCGGATGCCGGGGCGGAGCCCGGATTCGTCGCTGAGCGGGGTGAGGAAGAGGAAGACTCCCTCGTCCTGGCCGTCGATCAGCAGGCGGGCCGCCACGAGTGCGGTCTTGGGGCCGCCCGTGAGGCTGGTGTTGGGCATGAACTTCTGGGCGCCGACGCTGGGGGTGTTGAGGACGAACTCGTTCGTCTCCCGGTCCAGTTCGGCGGTGGTGCGCAGGGCGACGGCGTCGTTGCCGTGGGCCAGCTCCGTGCAGAGAAACGTTCCTGTACGCCGCATCGAGGTGAACTCGGAAAGGTCGCGCCCCTCGCCGAGGTCGTGGTCGACGATGCTGCCCAGGAAGAGGTTGTAGTGGATGCCCGCCAGGGTGCCGAGCGCTCCGTCGACGACGCCGGTCCACTCGTGGAGGCTGGCCAGCCGGTGGGGGTCGTCCGCGAGGGCGAGCGGGTCGCTCACGAACGCGTTCACCTGGCTGAGCCGGTTGTAGGAGAGGGCGGTACGTGCCGCGGGGGCGAGGTTCGCCCGGTACTGGAAAGCCTCGGTCGACAGCAGCGACCGCCAGTCCCCGTGGACGCGTGCACGGTCGTCGTGCCCGAAAAGCAGTTGGGTCAGTTCGCCGGTGGTCTGGCCCGACTGGTCACTCGTGGTGACCACCAGCGGGGGCAGTGCCGTCAGGTTCGTACTGGCTGCACCGGATCTTTCGGGTATGTCGCTGGCCCCATCGGTGCTCGGGGCTTCCTTCTGGAACGTCAGCAGGGTCATGGTCTCTCCGCATGAACGCTGGTCCGGTTGGCTGGGAAGCGCTGGGCCCTAAAGATACGTACCCACCGGTTTGATTTTCAAGACCGGACGGAAGTTGATCACTAGGGATCGGCGGGCACGAAACGGACAAACAAGGCTTCCCGCAGGATGTGCTGCTGCTCAGGGCTGCGAAAGACCTTCACTTAAAGACCGCGAGGAGACATTGAAAAACCGGCTAGGAGGTTTTATTCTTGACGAAGTCGAGGTGAAGGACCGGCGTGTGACGGCCCTGTCACCCAGCAGATCCATCGAGATCGGGGGCTGAGTGAGGAAACGACGTGCTGGTAAGATACGAACCCTCCGGTTTTCTTTCATCTGACGAGCGGCTCATCGACAACAGCCGTGGGAGGTGGTGAGTCGTGGCACGGCAGGAGAGAGCCATCCGAACCCGACGGGCCATCCTCGTGGCCGCGGCCGAGGTCTTCGCCGAGGTCGGGTACGACGCGGCGACCATCTCGGAGATCCTCAAGAGGTCCGGCCTGACCAAGGGCGCGCTCTACTTCCACTTCGCGTCGAAGGAGGAGCTCGCCCAGGGGGTGCTGGCCGAACAGGCCAACGTCTTCCCGCCGCTCCCCGAGCAGGACCTGAAGCTCCAGCAGGCGATCGACCAGGCGCTGCTCCTCGCCTGCCTGCTGCAGAGGGACACGGGCGACCCGCTGGTCCAGGGGAGCGTGCGCCTCACGGTCGACCAGGGGGCGTCCAAGGACGGCCTCGACCGGCGCATCCCCATGAAGGCCTGGATGGACCAGAGCTACGAGCTGTTCCGGGCCGCCCAGGCCGGCGGGGAGATCCTTCCGCACGTCGACCTGGAGAGTCTTTCCAAGGCGTTCGTCGGAGCGTTCACCGGGACGCAGATGTTGTCGAACATCATGACGGAGCGGGCGGACATGATGGAGCGCGTCGCCGAGCTCTACGAGTACCTGATCACCGCGGTCGCCACGCCCGCGGTCCTCGTGCGGCTGGACTTCTCCCCCCAGCGGGGGAAGCAGACGTACGAGATCGTCAAGGCGTACCGGGAAGAACGGGAAGGCGCGGACCAGGCCGTCTCGGTCTGACCCGGGACACCGGTCCGCGACATCGATCCGACACCGATCCGACACACCTGTCCGGGGCACCGAGAGGTGCCCCATCACCGGGGGGTAGGGGAAGCACGCGTACCGCTTCCCCTGCACTCACCTGAGTTGGACACGCGAAGCACCGCACCACCAGTGATGCTCAGCCAACTGAAGGAGTGCACCGATGGAAATGACTGGATGCCCGTACGCCCTCGATGTCAGAGGACGTGACCAGCTGGGTGAGGCCGCGATGCTCCGCCGGCAGGGTCCGGCGGCCCGGGTGGAACTGCCCGGCGGTATCCAGGCGTGGGCCGTCGTCCGCCAGAAGTACGTCAAGCAACTGCTGTCGGACCCCCGGGTCTCCAAGGACGCCCGGCTGCACTGGCCCGCGTTCCGCGAGGGCAGGATCACCCAGGAGTGGCCGCTCATCGCCTGGGTCGCCCTGGACAACATGCTCACCGCGTACGGAAAGCGCCGGGCGCGGCTGCGGCGCCTGGTCACCGGGGCCTTCACCGCGCGGCGCATAGAGTCGCTGCGCCCCCAGGTCGAGCGGATCACCGGGCAACTGGTCGACGAGCTCGCCCTGGTGCCCGCCGGGCAGCCCGTCGACCTGCGGCCCGTCTTCTCCCAGCTGCTGCCGATCCGGGTGATCTGCGGGCTGATAGGCGTGACCGAGCAGTCCGAGAAGATGCTCGTGCACGCGATGGACGTCGGCTTCAGCACCAGCTCCACCGCCGAGCAGATGGCCGAGGCCGTCTCCGACATCGTGGGGGTGCTGACCCGGCTGGTGGCGGAGAAGCGGGCCGAGCCCGGCGACGACCTCACCTCCGCGCTGCTCGCCGTGCACGAGCAGGACGACGAGCTGACCGAGGACGAGCTGCGGGACACCCTGCAACTGCTGCTGGCCGCGGGCCAGGAGACGATGATGACCTTCATCGGCAACTGCATCGTCAACCTGCTGAACCACCCGGACCAGCTGGAGATGGTGCTCTCGGGCCGGGTCAGCTGGGACGACGTGGTCAACGAGACGCTCGGCTCCCGCCCTCCCGCCGCCTTCATGCCGCTGCGCTACGCGGTCGAGGACATCGACCTGGACGGGGTGCGCATCGCACAGGGCGACCCGATCATCCTCTCCTTCTCCGCGGCCGTCGCCGACCCCGAGGCCTACGGGGAGGACGCCACCGAGTTCGACGTGCTGCGCGCGGGGGAGCGCGACAACATGGGCTTCGGGCACGGTCCCCACTACTGCCTCGGTGCCCCGCTGGCCCGGCTGGAGACCACCATCGCGCTCAAGGCGCTCTTCGAGCGGTTCCCCGGCATGACGCTGGCCGTGGCCCCGCACGAGCTGGAGCCCGTCGCGTCGTTCATGGTGAACGGCAACAACGCCATCCCCGTACTCCTGGGACCCCCTGCCTCGTGATCCACTTAGCGGCTTGCAGCACCCACCGGGCGCACGGCACCACCCGTTCGCCGATCTCGCAGTGGCCGTACCAGCCGGGAGTCCCACGGTCCGACGCGCCGTGGGGCTCCCGGCTTTCGTGCTCCCGGCGCCCCTGGACCCCGGCGGAAGGGGACCTCCAGCGGCCTTCGAGCGGCGTACGAGCGTCGCGGCCGACCGTAGCCGTAACGCAAGGAGGACGCTGTGAGCGGTTCGGTGGACGTCGGGGCCGTGTTGCGGGTGGAGCGGGGCGAGGCCACGGAGGAGGAACTGGCCGCCCTCGCGCTCATGTTGCTGTCGCTTCTCGCCCGGCGCGAGGCCCAGGAGGAGTCGGAGCAGGGACGCTCCGTCGCCCGGTGGCGCCGGTGGGAGCGGGAGTCGGAGTACCGGTCCCCCCACAGTTGGCGCTGAGGAGAACGATGCACCCTACTTACAAACCGCTTAAGCGGTTTGTTAATGTGGAGGTGCGCGCCGCGGCCGGCTGCGCTCAGCGCTGACGGATGAAGGGATCTGCCGTGGCGATCATGTTGGAACCGCCGGAAGGCGTCGTAGCGCCGACGGACGCTCGTGGACGCGCCGCCGAGCTGCACGCGTTGCGGGAGCTGGCGCGCAGTGGGCCGAGTGAGAAGGCGACCGAGGCGCAGCACGCCAAGGGGAAGCTGACGGCCCGGGAGCGCATCGAGCTCCTGCTCGATGCGGGTTCGTTCAATGAGGTGGAGCAGCTGCGGCGGCATCGTGCGCAGGGGTTCGGCCTGGAGGCGAAGAAGCCGTACACCGATGGTGTGATCACCGGGTGGGGGACGGTGGAGGGCCGGACGGTCTTCGTGTACGCGCATGACTTCCGGATCTTCGGTGGTGCGCTGGGCGAGGCCCATGCCACGAAGATCCACAAGATCATGGACATGGCGATCGCGGCGGGTGCGCCGCTGGTGTCGCTGAACGACGGTGCGGGTGCGCGTATCCAGGAGGGCGTCTCGGCGCTGGCCGGGTACGGCGGGATCTTCCAGCGCAACACCAGGGCGTCGGGTGTGATCCCGCAGATCTCGGTGATGCTCGGGCCGTGCGCCGGCGGCGCCGCCTACAGTCCGGCGCTGACGGACTTCGTGTTCATGGTCCGTGAGACCTCGCAGATGTTCATCACGGGTCCGGACGTGGTCAAGGCCGTCACCGGTGAGGAGATCACCCAGAACGGGCTCGGCGGCGCCGATGTCCACGCGGAGACCTCCGGCGTCGCGCACTTCGCGTACGACGACGAGGAGACCTGCATCGCCGAGGTGCGGTACCTGCTCTCCCTGCTGCCCGCCAACAACCGCGAGAACCCGCCCCGGATCCCGACCCAGGACCCGGCGGACCGGACCTGCGAGGAACTGCTCGACCTGGTGCCGGTGGACGGCAATCGTCCGTACGACATGCACAAGGTGATCGAGGAGCTCGTCGACGACGGGGACTACCTGGAGGTCCACGAGCGCTGGGCGCGGAACATCATCTGCGCGCTGGCCCGCCTCGACGGGCAGGTCGTGGGGATCGTGGCCAACCAGCCGCAGTCCCTGGCCGGTGTGCTGGACATCGAGGCGTCGGAGAAGGCCGCCCGCTTCGTGCAGATGTGCGACGCGTTCAACATCCCGATCGTCACCCTGCTGGACGTCCCCGGCTTCCTGCCGGGCGTGGACCAGGAGCACGGTGGGAT